>JAKBYW010000259.1:0-4208 GCA_021840275.1 Chloroflexota bacterium
TGTCCTTTGACAGCAGGTACGCGCCCGATGCCTAGTTTCCTGCCCGTCGCCACCGAGCCATCGCCAAGCGTATGACCAAGCTCCGTGCCTTTACGGATTTCGCCAAGCAATTCCAGGGCGCGCACCCCATCACCCCATTCCATCAGTTTTGCATCCGCCGCAACACCGAGCGCCGCGCCGATCTCAATCGAGTCCAGTCCCAGATCATTGACTTCCCAATTCAAGCGCGCGATGGTATCCAATGAGGAAATGCCCAGGTTTGATCCCATCAACCCAATGGTTTCGTATTCGAGCGGCGAGACAATGATCTTGCCGTCTTCGCCTCCAAAGACGTTCGAGCACTTGATCGTGCAGCCTGCCATGCAGGCGTGCGACGGATCGGACGGCTTGCCGCGCGTCAGGGTAAATTCGCGCAAGGTCTCGCCGCTGATATCGTCCACGTGCTCAAAAGTCCCGCTCGAAAAATTGCGCGTGGGCAACGCCCCGAAACCATCACACATGTGAGCAATGGCCGCTGTGCCATAATCACGATACGTGATGGATTGCGGGTGTTCCATCACGGCTTTTGTGTAATCTTTCTGCGCGACTTTAAACGCTTCAGGCTCGATGATGGGCGGCCTCTGCCCACCGGCCTGATCGAACACGATAGCCTTTAATCCCTTCGAGCCCATCACCGCGCCGAGTCCGCCGCGTGCCGCGATGCGCGCCGGGACTTTATCCTTGTCAATATTCTGGATTCCTGCGGCCTTCATCTTCATCTCGCCGCCAGAACCAATCAACGCGATGGCAACCTTATCGCCATATTTTTCGATCAACTTCGGAGTGGTTTCATAGACGCCCAGACCGACCAGATCATCGGCCTTTTCCCATTTCGCGCCTTCGAGCGAAAGATGTAAGACCCAGAACCCCGGCTCGGACGGCTGGTCTTCGATGATCAGCGCTTGGATGCCCATATACATCATGTGATAGCCAGTGCGCCCGCCAGCATTGGATTCTTTGATGCCGCCCGTCAACGGAGATTTTCCGCCAACCGAGATCCGGTCATTGGACGAGAGCATGTGTCCGACCAACAGACCGGGAGCAAAGATCAGTTTATTCTGAGGGCCGAGTGGATCGCATTTCGCGTCTACTTCATCAAGCAGGATGCGTGCCAAAAGTCCGCGGCCGCCGAGGCGTTGCCAACTTTGCGGAACGGGTCCCAACTTTAAGGTCTGGTTACGAACGTTAACACGCCAAACTTGAGATTTATAATCTGCCATTTTTTACTCCTAGCTTTGGAATCCGGGAGCTTGCTCCTGGGATTTCCAACGGCAAGCCGTTGGACTCCATAATTATTTAAACAACGAAACAACCGCTTCTCGAAACACCTTCGTATGATAATCCACATCAACCTGAGTCGTCTCAGGTGAAATCAATGCCATATTGTGGAAGGGCGTCATCAGGATACCACGATTGAGGGCATACAAGTGCATGTAACGGTCGAGTTCAGTGTCAATCGCGGCGTGGGCCTGACTTCCGTTTTTAGGCGGCGTGGGACGGAACCAATATTCAGAACGATTGCCAAGACGTTTGACGATCCACGGCAAACCAAATTCCTTGATGACACTTTCCACGCCAGCGGTGAAATGTTCCTGAAGTTTTGTGGCTTGGGAATAAAACTCATCCGTCAAAACATTTTGAAGCGTGGCTTTCATGGCAGCAATCGAAAGCGCGTTGCCTGCCAACGTCCCACCGATGCCGCCGACGTCTGAGTCTTCGAGCGAGAGTTTTTCGTTGAAGGCCTTCGACACTTCATCGGTAAATCCATAGATCGCGGCGGGCACGCCTCCAGCGAGGGGCTTGCCGAGGGTCAGGAAGTCAGGCTGAAGTCCGTGTGAAGCGGTGTATCCACCGGGGCCGGCACAGATGGTGTGTGTCTCGTCAATGATGAGTAGCGTACCAGTACGTCGCGTAATCTCGCGCAGTTTATCGTGGAAACCGGCATCGGGATGGATGATGCCGACATTCGTCATCACGGGTTCAGCCAAAACGGCGGCAACGTCGCGCGCGGAGAGCGCCGTCTCAAGCGCGGCCACATCATTGAATTCGATCACCTTGGTGGTGTAGATCGGATCGATCTGCGGCCCCATGTTATTCGGACGCGAAATTGGCGTGCCCTCTTCATCGAGCGTGATGAAGGTTTCATCAACCGTGCCGTGATAACAATAGTTGAAGACAAGAATTTTCGGGCGGCCAGTGATCATACGCGCCATGCGGAGCGCAAAACGATTGGCATCGGTGGCGGTCAGAGCAAATTGCCAATATGGAAGTTTGAAGCGGCGTTGCAATTCCTCGCCCACCCAAATGACATCTTCATAAGGCAGCATCAACGTAATGCCTTTTTCGATCTGCTCCTTGATGGCCCTGACCGTTGCCTCCGGCGCATGGCCAGTCATCGCACCGGTATCGCCGAGACAAAAGTCAATGTAGTCGTTGCCATCCACATCAGTGAAGTGCGCGCCCTTGGCGGATTTGACGAATACAGGAAACGATCCCGCCCAGCGGATCATCCACAACATCGGCACGCCGCCATGCAATGACTTGCGGGCGCGCTGGTAGAGCTCGTAGGATTTGGGATGGTTTTTGTGGAAGAGTTGCTCTTCGGTCTTGAGAAGTTGTTCGAGTTTGTCGCGGTCGAGAGATTGTGTCATGATTTTTTCATGTTAGCAGGTTTGAAAGTTGAAAGGTTTGAACGTTGAAACTTTCCAACCTTCAAACCTTTCAACAAATTAATTAGCCGAGAGTCTTTTTCAAAGAACCTTCAAAGATTTTCAAACCATCGTTGATCTGCCCGGGAGTGACATTCAATGGCGGAATCCAGCGGACAACATTATCGTACGTTCCACAGGTGAGCAGCAGCAACTTATTTTCTTCCGCCGCATGAACAATGTCCTTGACCATCGGCTTGGCTTTGTCAGGTCGGCTGCCTTCGATAATAAATTCCGTGCCGATCATCAGACCTTTGCCGCGCACATCGCCAATCTGCGGATATTCTTCCTGCAATTTTCGCAAGCCGGTCATTAACTGAATGCCGCGCTCACTGGCGTTTTCAAGCATCTTCTCTTCCTTCATCACGCGAATGGTCGCAACAGCGGAAGCACAAGAAACCGCATTGCCGCCGTAGGTTCCGCCGATGGAGCCGACATCGAGCTTCTTCATGATGTCCGTGCAGGTGAACACACCCGAAAGCGGCATCCCGGAGGCAAGTCCTTTTGCAGCGGTAATGATATCGGGCACGACGCCAAAATGTTCGAGCGCGAACCATTTGCCGGTGCGGCCAAATCCCGATTGGACTTCATCGAAGATCAGCATAATGCCATGCTTATCGCAAATCTCGCGCAGACCCTTCATGAACGAGGCGGGCGGGACAATATATCCGCCTTCGCCCAAAACGGACTCGATCAAAATTGCGGCAGTATCCCTCGGCGCAGTCTGCGAAGCCAGCAGATATTCGAGCTGCTCCAACGCATACGCAGACGCCTGTTCTTCGCTCATGCCGAGACGAAATGCGTACGGGAACGGCGAAACATAAATACCGGATGGCAATGGCCCAAAGCCGGTGCGATAACCAGTCTTGGATGTGGTCAGCGCCATCGTGGCATGGGTGCGTCCATGAAAGGAACCATTGAAAACGATAACATTCTGTCGGCCAGTGGCAACCTTCGCAACCTTGACCGCATTTTCCACCGCTTCCGCGCCGGAGTTAGCGAAGAAAAAACTGTCAATTGAAGACGGAACAATTTTGCGGAGTTCCTCGATCAATTGCAACATCGGTTTGTGAATCACGATATTGGCTTGTGCGTGCAAAAAACTCCCGGCCTGTTCACGGATCGCTTCGACGACTTTCGGATGGCAATGCCCGGTATTGGTCACGCCGATGCCGCTGGTGAAGTCAAGAAGTTTTTTGCCGTCATCGGTGTAGATGTACGAGCCTTCGGCGCGATCGGCGACGAAGTTGAAAATTCGACTCAATGCAGGAGTCATGTGGGAAAAATTTTCTTCGTAGAGTTTATCTGTCATGGTAGTTTCCTAAAACGAGAAAAGAGAGACACCCTTTACGTATCACGTAATACGTATTACGTAACGCGTCTCCCTATTTAGTCAGAGATTATGCAGGCAGATAATCCGCCGCCCACTCAATGTCAACCTTCTTCAACGAGTCACGCGTG
>JAKBYW010000260.1:0-4206 GCA_021840275.1 Chloroflexota bacterium
ATAATTTGGAACGGAATCGGGGCTTAGGCCTGCGATCTGAAAGAGTGGCGCAAGATTCATGGTCCCCAGCAGCTGAAGGGCCAAGCCATATAATCCCAGCAATCGCGTAGTGGCATAGTGGTCGGAAATTGTGCGGGGAAAGAAGCGCATGAATGAAAAGACGGCGGCCAGTTTGGAGGCCGATATGAGCAAGCCGATTGCCCCTCCAAGAATAAGTATGGCCAGCCACCTTTTCCATTTGAAATAAGAAGGGTTGTAGATATATATGATGGGAAGGGTAATGAGAATCGAAAAACAAAAAACGATGATAATAAAGTACCCTGCCGAGTGGAGCAGAAACCCTGACATCAGTCCGACGATTGCCGCGGCGGGTATGGGATGGAGGGATTCTTCCAGCAAAGCGATTAGAAAGATCACAAGCAGGGGAAATGTCTGATAGCCCAAATGGCCAATGGTGACTCTTTGGATCATAAAACCATTGGCAGAGAAGAACACCGCACCCAACATACTGGCGGTCCAGTTCATCTTTAAAGTGTGGCGAAGAAAGTATTCGCAGGCAATAAAGCCCGTGCTGATGTATATCACCACGGACAAGGTCACAGCCTGCATGGGCGGCAGGAATACGGATAAAAATGCCGGGAGCGAAAATTGCATGTTGTTTGGGTTTGGGAAGGCTGGAATCCCTCCGCCAAAGCTGGGAGTGAACCATTGGATGGCAAGTCCATTGAGGCGAAAATGCAAAGCCGTGTCCAATAAGCTTGAAATGGCCAGATGGTAATCGCTGCCAACCAGCGGATAACTTAAGTTCAAGTAGTAAATGACCATCCAATTGATGGCTATCAGATTCGCAACGACAAAACATAGATAAAGTCTTGCGCTTTTCATAAGTTTATGATGCCCCACTTTCGCAAAGTTGAGTGAGCGTGTCGCAGACGTAATCCAGCATGGGTTGTGTGAGACCCGGATAGACGCCGATCCAGAAGACGTTGTTCATCACGAAATCGGAATTATCGAGCGGACCAGCCACGCGATGCGGCACGTTTCGATATGCAGGCTGACGGACGAGGTTGCCGCCGAATAAAAGGCGCGTGGCGATTTTGTGGGCCTCGAGAAATTGAATGGTTTGATGGCGTGTAAATGGCGCAGTTTCGCGCACGGCAAGGGGGAAGCCGAACCAGCTTGGTTCGCTTTCAGGTGTGGCTTCAGGCAGGATGAAGAATTCCTGCAAGCCTTGCAGGCCATCATAAAGTTTCTTGAAATTCGCGCGGCGCGCTTCGATGAAGGCCGGAAGCTTTTTCATCTGCGCCACGCCGACCGCGGCCTGCATGTCGGTGGCTTTCAAGTTGTAGCCGATGTGCGTGTATGTGTATTTGTGGTCGTAACCGAATGGCAGATCGCCGAGCTGATGTTCGAATCTAATTCCGCATGTATTTTCCTTGCCGGTTTCACACCAGCAATCGCGTCCCCAATCGCGGAAGGACTCGATCAGTTTTTTCAACGCGGGTTGGTCGGTCAACACAGCGCCGCCCTCGCCCATGGTGATGTGATGCGCGGGATAAAAACTGACTGTGGCAAGCTGCCCGAATGTGCCGACACTGCGGCCTTGATATTTCGCGCCGGTCGCATCACAGCAATCCTCGATCAGCCAAAGATCGTGCTGCCTGGCAAATTCCATTACTGCCGAAAGATTGTACGGATTGCCAAGCGTGTGCGCCAGCATGATGGCGCGCGTTTTATCGGAGAACGCCGCTTCGAGATGATTTACATCCACGTTGTAAGTGGGGATGTGGACATCAATAAAAACCGGCACAAGCTTATTTTGAACAATCGGATTGACCGTTGTTGGAAACCCAGCCGCGACGGTGATGACTTCGTCGCCGGGCTTGAGCGCTTTATCTTTCAAGGTCGGCGATGTCAGCGCGGACAGCGCAACCAAGTTTGCGGATGATCCAGAGTTTACTAAAATGGCATGACGCAACCCGAAAAAGCGTGCGAACTCTTTTTCGAACTGTGCCGCGAAACGTCCGGTGGTCAGCCAGAAATCCAGCGATGAATCGACGAGTGATTGCAATTCGCTTGCGTCAAAGACGCGGCCAGAAACAGGCACAGATGTTTGGCCGGGTATAAACTCGCGTGGCGCAAAAGCTTCGGCGTAATAGTCCGCGGTCAGCGAAAGGATTTGTTTACGCAATTCGTCAGCTTTTGTGTTCATTGATAAAAAACTCTCGATACCAGTTAATTGTTTTTGCGAGACCGTCGTCCAGCGTGTAGAGTGGCTTCCAATTCAGCACGCGCCGCGCTTTTTCGGCGCTGAGATATTGATGCCGGATCTCATTCTGGACCTCGTTGCGGATGTCCGCTTTGAGGGTTGAATCCATCATCCGCAGAATCTTTTCCACGATCTCGCGCACCGTAACCTGTATCTCGTTCGAGAAATTGAATGCCTGTCCCTTGAGTTCGGGCTGCGCCGCGAGTTGCTCGGCCAAAAGCATGTAAGCCGCGGCGCCATCCTCGACATAAAAATAGTCGCGGATGTATTCTCCATCCGAACGGATGACTGGACGCTGTCCGCGTGTGATCGAGCGGATCGTGCCGGGGATGATGCGGTTCCAATTCAAGTCGCCGCCGCCGTAAAAATTACCGCAGCGCGTGATCGCCACCGGCAGGTCGAAGCTTTTTGCGTAGGTGGCCGCGATCAGATCCGCCGCGGACTTGCTGACATCGTACGGGTGTTGTCCTTGCAGCGGCGTGTTCTCATCGTATGGCAGAACTTCCTGATCGCCGTAGGCTTTGTCGGAGGAAGCCACGACGATCTGTTTGACTTTTGGACTGCGGCGGCAGGCCTCGAGTAGATTCCAACTCCCGGCGATGTTAGTCTCGAAAGTTGAGATCGGATTTCGATTCGCAATCGTGACGATGGTCTGCGCGGCCAAATGAATAACCGTATCAATCTCGTATTCGCCGAGCGTGCGTTCCAATACTGCGCGGTCGGTGATGTCGCCGCGCACCACTTTGACGCGTTCGATCAATCCGGTGCGGACAAGTTCGCTTTGAGGAACCCAGTCGCGCACAAGGCAGACAACGTCCGCGCCCGCGTCGACAAGCCTGCGAACGAGCCAGTTACCAACCAGCCCGGTCCCGCCAGTGACAAAGGTTGGACGATCCTGCCAGAAGGAACGATTCAATTCCATAGTTTCCACGGCGCCTTTTCTTCCAGCCATAGTTTTTCAAGCAAATGCACATCGCGTACTGTGTCCATGCACTGCCAGAAATCTTCGTGTTGGTAGGCGGCCAATTGATTATCCCTGGCAAGCCGTTCCAGTGAATCAAATTCCCAGGCTGTTTGATCGCCTTCAATATAGTTCACAATTTCGGGTTGGAGCACGAAGAAGCCGCCATTGATCCAGCCTTCGCCGATCTGCGGCTTTTCCTGAAATTGAACGACTCGATCATTTTCAATAACCATCTGACCAAAGCGGGCGGGCGGGCGGACGGCCGTCAGTGTGGCGAGTTTGCCTTGCGCATGGTGGAACTCAATCAGTTTTGGAATATTCACATTACTCACGCCATCGCCATAGGTCAACATGAACGGCTCGTCACCGATGAACTCGGCCGCCTGTTTTACGCGTCCTCCGGTGTTGGTGTTCTCCCCCGTATCGAGCAGATGAACGGTCCAGTCATCGCCGTCGCCATCGTGGACATTCACGCCGCCCGATTTGATTCGCACGCTCAGGTTGTGGGCGCGGTAATGATAATTAAGAAAATAGTCCTTGATGATCTCGCCTTTATAGCCAAGCGCGACGACAAATTCCTTGAAGCCATAAGCCGCGTAAATATTCATGATGTGCCAGATCATTGGCTTGCCGCCGATCTCGACCATCGGCTTGGGCTTGACTGTGGTTTCTTCGGATAGGCGGCTGCCCAATCCACCTGCAAGAATGGCAACTTTCATGGAATTCTCTCCAGTTCTTCTTACTATTCTACGGGAAAGCCAAAAATCGGACAAGCTGTCCATCTGCCTTGGCATGATATTGAAATTCTGCTTTCAATCCTGAAGGGGAAAGATGGAAATATTGTTTTCGTAGATTTCTTTATCACCCTATCCCAAAAATTTCTTCTTCCACTCGAATAATTTGTTCAGGGCTTCGATGGGTGAGAGTGAGTTTACATCGAGCGCGCCAAGTTCATCCAGCAGCGGACTGGTTT
>JAKBYW010000261.1:0-4201 GCA_021840275.1 Chloroflexota bacterium
CACCAACGGTGAATTGGGACACCTTACCGCCAGCAAAATTCCCCCTCTGAAATTCCTGCGTGAATTCCGAACCAAAACTCCAGAATTGAACGTCGGCGACAAAGTAACCGTTGAGGTCTTTGCCATTGGCGAACGCGTGGATGTGGTCGGCGTGAGCAAAGGCAAGGGATTTGCCGGTGTTGTCAAGCGTCATCACTTCCATGGAATGGACGCCACGCACGGGACCTCGGACCGGAACCGCGCACCAGGCTCGAACGGCTCTGGAACCACTCCGGGCCGCGTCTATCGCGGTTCACGCCGCGCCGGTCACATGGGTACCGATCGTGTCACCGCGCAAAACCTGAAGGTCGTGATGGTGGATGCGGAACGCAACTTGATCGGTCTGTATGGCGCTGTACCGGGCGGCAAAGGCAGTCTCGTCATGCTGAAAGAAACGCGCAAGCAGTAGGCGCTGAGGAAACAGGAAGAATAGCCATGAAAGTAGACGTTCTTAACATGAAGGGTGAGAAGATCAAGCAGGTGGAATTGCCTGCCGCGATCTTTGAAGCCAAAGTGAATATTGACCTGATGCACCAGGCCTATCAGCGCCAGATGGCAAATGCGCGCCTCGGTACCCACGAGACCAAAACGCGCAGTGAGGTTGCCGGTGGTGGTCGTAAGCCGTATAAGCAAAAAGGCACCGGCCGCGCCCGCCAGGGGTCCACGATCTCTGCGCAATGGGTCGGCGGCGGGCGCATCCATACGCCGCATCCTCGCAAGTACACGCAAGCCATGCCGAAGAAAATGCGCCAGGCCGCGTTACGTTCTGCGCTTTCGGCCAAGGCCGCGGATGCAGGTATTGTTGTTATCGATGATATCCAGCTTGATGAAGTGAAAACCAAGATGATGGCATCTGTGTTGAACGGCTGGGTCGGCGATGCAAGCGCGCTGGTGCTCATGCCTGCCAACGATGAATCATATGAGAATGTGACGCGCA
Source organism: Chloroflexota bacterium (assembly GCA_021840275.1). Taxonomy (GTDB): domain Bacteria; phylum Chloroflexota; class Anaerolineae; order Anaerolineales; family Villigracilaceae; genus Fen-1038. The sequence goes on from JAKBYW010000261.1 coordinate 977, forward strand.
TTGCCAGCAACCTCCCCGATGCAAAAATCCTGCTGGCTTCATATCTTAATGTGCGCGACCTGCTCGGTTACGATAAGGTCGTTCTGCCGCTCAAAACGCTTGACGTTCTGTCGGCGCATTTAGGCAAGGAGTAAACCATGACGACGATTTATGATGTGCTTCGCCGTCCGCTGGTGACCGAAAAATCCAGCTATCAATCGAGCAAGCTTGGCCAATATTCGTTCGAGGTTGTGGAAAGCGCGACCCGTACCATGGTCAAGGATGCTGTTGAAACCATGTTCGATGTAACGGTCGAGCGTGTGAATATTATCAATGTTCCGGCCAAACGCGGCCGACGCTCCAAGTCCCGCCGTTTGTTGGTTCGCAACCCAAGCTATAAGAAGGCGATTGTGACTTTGGCCGAGGGACAGACCCTTGAGATATTCGGAGGGGTTCAATAATGGCTGTCAAGAAATATAAGCCCACAACCCCCGGTCAACGCGGGATGACAGGCTACACTTTTGAAGAAATCACCAAGTCCACGCCTGAGCGTGCACTGACCGTTTCGCTCGGACGCCACGGTGGCCGCAATGCGTATGGCCGTGTTACTGTGCGTCATCAAGGCGGCGGACACCGTCGCTTGGTGCGCGTCATTGATTTCAAACGCGAAAAACATGGCATTCCTGCAAAGGTTGCCGCGATTGAATACGATCCAAACCGCACTGCCCGTCTGGCTTTGTTGAATTATGCAGATGGCGAGAAGCGCTACATCATCGCACCCTTGGACCTGAAAGTGGGCGACACGCTCATGTCTGGTCCGAATGCCGAAATCCGTCCGGGCAACTGCCTGCCGATCGCGAACATTCCAGTCGGTACTTTGATCCACAATATTGAGTTGAAGGCTGGTCGTGGCGGGCAGATCGTCCGCTCGGCGGGTGGCTCGGCCCAGCTTCTCGGTAAGGAAGGCGATTTCGCGCAAGTCCGCCTGCCGTCCGGTGAGGTGCGTTTGATCCACCAGGTTTGTTACGCGACGATCGGCACAGTCGGCAATCTCGACCATAGCAACATCAAGTTGGGCAAGGCGGGCCGTAAGCGTCACTTGGGCGTTCGCCCGGGTGTGCGTGGTTCTGCGATGACCCCGCGTGATCATCCACACGGCGGTGGTGAAGGTCGTCAGCCGATCGGTCTTGCCGGACCGAAGAGTCCGTGGGGTAAGCCGACCCTAGGTTATAAGACCCGTCGCAACAAGAAGAGCGACCAGTATATTGTGCGCCGCCGTAGCAAGACAACTCGCTAGGCGCTGATAGGTAAGAGGTAACTTATGTCTCGTTCCCTTAAAAAAGGCCCTTACATTGAGCCGAAGCTGCTCAAACGTATTGAGGCGATGAATCAAAAAGGTGAGAAGAAAGTCATTCGCACCTGGAGCCGCGCCAGTGTGATCTTCCCGCAGATGGTCGGACACACGATTGCCGTCCACGATGGACGCCGCCATGTACCGATCTATATCACAGAAAATATGGTGGGTCACCGCCTCGGTGAATTCGCCCCGACCCGCACCTTCCGCGGACACATGTCTGCGGCGGCCGCGGTTGAGAAAGCCACCCCGGCGCCTGCGGCAGGAGGAGCTAAGTAATGACGCACGATATTCGCGCTGAACTTCGCTTTTTACCTCAGTCTGCCCAGAAGGTGCGCCTGGTCATCGACACAGTGCGCGGCATGGACGCCAACACTGCGCTCGAAAATCTGCGCTTTGTCAATAAAGGCGCCGGTGAGCCTGTTCTGAAACTTATCAGATCGGCAGTGGCGAACGCGGAAGAAAATTTTGGCGTCAGCCGCGACGATTTATTTGTTGCGCAAATTTTTGCCAACGAAGCGCCCACTCGCAAGTGGCGCCGTTTTGGTGCGCGCGGTCGTTTCAAACCGGTTTTACGCCGCCAGTCGCATATCACCGTCGTCCTGCGCGAGCGCGGGTCGTAGGAAAGGACTGATAATTTATGGGTCGCAAAGTACATCCAATTGGTATGCGTCTTGGGATAAACCAGCCGTGGCAAGGACGCTGGTTCGCCGAAGGCAAAACTTACCGCGAGCAATTGCACCAGGATTTCGCCATCCGTTATTTGTTGATGGGCGGCACATCCAAGGGCGGCGCGGCGAAAAACGGCCGTATATTGGAATTACGCAAGGAACTGCCTGAGATGGTATTGAAAGGCAAGGCGGGCGTCTCGCGCATCGACGTGGAGCGCTTCCCGGGCAAGATCCGCATTGCCATTCACACTGCCAAGCCGGGCATCCTGATCGGACGCAAGGGCGAGGGCGTAAAAAAAATTCGCGCCGCGCTTGAGGTATTGATCGGCAAGAAGATCGACCTGGATATCAAGGAGATCAGTTCACCAGATACCGATGCTACGCTGGTTGCAAAGAATGTTGCGGACCAATTGGAGCGTCGTATTGCTTATCGCCGCGCCATGAAGCGCGCCATTCAACAGGCAATTCGTCAGGGCGCCAAGGGCATCAAGATCATGGTTGGCGGACGTTTGGGCGGCGCGGAAATGTCGCGCGATGTTTGGCTGCGCGAAGGCCGTGTGCCGCTTCAGACCCTGCGCGCCAACATTGATTTCGCCCAGACCGAAGCTGCAACCACCTACGGCCAGATCGGTGTAAAGGTCTGGATATATAAAGGCGAAGTTGCGCCGGAAGTGGAAGAAAAAACTGAGACGACGGAAGGCGTGTACGTCAGCGAGTAACGCTGTCGTCCTGGAGTGAGGTTATTGCTATGTTGATGCCAAAACGTGTTAAATGGCGCAAGCAAATGCGCGGTCGTATGAGAGGCAAGGCTTTGCGCGGGGCGGAAGTCTCGTTCGGTGAGTTTGGCCTGATGGCGCTCGAACCGGCCTGGATCACCGCCCGCCAGATCGAAGCCGCCCGCCGTGTGATCGTCCGTGAAATGAAACGCCGCGGTAAGGTCTGGATCCGCATTTTTCCGGCCAAGGCGTATACTCATCGTCCGCCCGAAACCCGCATGGGTTCCGGTAAAGGTGGCGTGGAATATTATGTTGCAGTCGTGAAGCCGGGCCGCATTATGTTCGAGGTCGCGGGTCTGCCCGCCGATCAGGCTATTGCCGCTTTGAAAGGCGCGCAATATAAGTTCCCGATCAAGACCAAGGTTGTGAGCAGTCACGAGGCAGGAGAGTAAGAGATGAAGGCCGAAGAAATTCGCAAGATGTCGGCGGAAGAAATCCGCTCAAA
>JAKBYW010000262.1:0-4196 GCA_021840275.1 Chloroflexota bacterium
AGGCCAAAAACAGTACTGTCAAAATCTGGCTAACATACCAGCCTCGTCCACTAATGCCAACCCAAAGATGCGGGGTGCCAAACAAAAACACTACAACCAGCCAAAACATACCGTTCCTGGAAAGATTAATCCACTTGCGTTGGACCAGTTGTTTCAAAATTAATAGGACAAGCACTCCATTAATGGCGCTAAAAACCATGGATAGATAGCTTGTGCTGAAATTCTCAGCCCCAACCAAGTAGGCGATGGGCAAAAACAGAAATGCCGGTAACGGCGGCATCGGGACATACCATTTCCCATTAAACAAAGTCAGATCATGAGTATATGGGGGATTTTCTATATAAAGCTTCCCTTTTAATAACGCGCCCGCAAGCAAATCCCAATAAGAATATTTTGTTTTATTGACCCAACCTATCAAAGCAGCGATATGCGCATACAAGACAAAAACCACCAGGAACAAACTTACATAAGTTAGAATTTCATCCAATCGAGTCACAACCCGATTGTTATGCAACGTTTCTGCAGCAATGAGTCGCAATAGAACTATAAGAAGCAGGCTGGCAAAAAAAATCCAGCCCAGGAAACTGCCTAGGCGGGTACTAACCTGTTCCAGGAAGGAGAGGGGGCGGATAACAGGTGGTATTATCAACAATAAAAAAGCGCCAGATAAAATCAGGACAGCATACAATGCCATCATTACTATCGTCTGTTTGTCCAAAAAAAATCCAGTCACGTTTTTCTCAAGCTCTTTTTGCCAGGGACCCAAATTCATGGCCGCCAGGAGCATAGCCACAATATTAATCAGTAAGAGCCCTGCAAAAATGACGCCGATAAAAACTCGCGAGGCCGATAACCCAAGCATCAACTGGTTACCTGGTTCCGACCGAGGAAAAAGAAATAAGACCAATAAAATAACGCCCACGATGGCGCTAATACCCAAGAAAAGCGCCGTTATTTGTTTCTTTTTCATTTGGAAATTATCTAGAAGAGACATATATTTGCCTTTGTAAAACTTTGGAATGCGCCAGGCTCTGCTTGAATGGTAGCACAGTATTCTTTCAAGGAAAGCCAAGTTCACGAAGATTCTCTGTAACTGCTCACGCAAAAACTGGTAGGTGAAGGGAAGGCAAAACGGGCGTTCCCATCAAATTAATCGGAACATTTTTATGGAATTCTGTACCCAGTCCTTTGCTCTTTGAGGGCTGTGGTGAAAGATTATGGGATAACTTCCATCTCGCCCCAGCTTGGACCTGAGCGGGCTTCCGTTTCAAGGGGGATATCCAACTGATATGCGGATTCCATCACCTCTTTCACCGTTTTGACGGTTTTCTCCAGCTCCGCTTTCGGGACTTCCAGCACCAATTCATCGTGGACTTGCAAAAGCATCTGTGCGCTGAGCTTGGCTTTCTTCAACGCGGATGGGATTCGAAGCATGGCGATCTTCATGATGTCCGCGGCAGTGCCCTGGATCGGTGCGTTAATGGCTTCGCGTTCCTCGCGGTTTTTCAGCTGCGCATTTTGTTTACTCTGCAAAGCCGGGAAGTAGCGGCGGCGTCCCAAAAGCGTTTCAACGTAACCTTGTTTCGCAGCCAGTTCGCGAATTCCGTCCAGATATTTTTTGACGCCGGGGAATTGCTTGAAATAAGCTTTGACAAAATCTTCTGCCTCGGCCAGCGTGAGTTCGGTGGAGCGCATCAGGCCGAAAGAGGACATGCCGTAAATCAAACCGAAGTTAATAGCTTTGGCGTGACGTCGCATTTCTTTTGTGACATTTTCGAGCGGAATGTTATAAATCGCGGCGGCGGTCGTGGCGTGAATATCCTGTCCGGCGCGGAAGGCAGCCAACATGCCTTCGTCCTGTGCCATGTGCGCCACGATGCGTAGTTCGATCTGCGAATAATCAACAGATAACAATACGCTGCCGTTCGCGGCGATAAATCCATTTCGCACACGGCGGCCTTCTTCCGTGCGGATCGGAATGTTTTGTAGATTCGGATTCGACGAAGACAAACGTCCGGTCACCGCGCCGGTCTGGCTGTAGGATGTATGCACGCGGCCAGTCTTTGAATCCACCGCGGCTGGAAGCGCGTCCACATAAGTGGATTTGATCTTGGAAAGCTCGCGATGTTCGAGCACCATATCCACAACGGGATGTTTTCCGCTCAAAGCATCGAGCACATCTGCAGAAGTTGAGTAATGTCCGCTGGCGGTTTTCTTGCCCTTATCCGGCGGTTCAAGTCTTAGACGATTGAAGAGTACATCCGAAAGTTGTTGTGTGGAATTGATGTTGAACGGTTTGCCGACCGATTCAAAAACCTGTTTCTCTATCTCGGCCATGCGCCCGGTAAGTTCCGCGTTCAACTTTTTGAAGAAAGGCAAGTCCAAAAGCACGCCAGTCATTTCCATCTCGGCCAATACCGGGATGAGCGGCATTTCGATTTCGTCCATCAACTTTTGTCCGTGCACGCGCTCGACTTCCGCTTGCATGATGGGCAACAAGCGCAGCGTGTTTTCAGCATCGGCGGCCGCATACGGCGCAACAGACTCGATCGCAACTTCCGCCATGCTGATCTGCTTCTTGCCTTTGCCAATCAATTCTTCGATGTGAGTCATTTCTTCGCCGAGACGCGCGAAGGCCAGATTTTTCAAACCGAGATTGTGGGAGGATGGGTCCGCCACAAATTCAGCGATCATCGTGTCGAAGGTGATGGGCGAGACGATCAATCCGTGTTTTGCCAAGACAATGTAATCGTATTTTGCGTTGTGGGCGATCTTTGGGATGCGAGGGTTGGTTAATGGAGCATGGAGAATGGAAATGGCTTGATCCAGCGGCAGGTTATTTCCAGACAAATGTCCGACGGGAATGTAATAACCTTGTCCTTCTTTGATCGCCAGCGAAATGCCCACCATCCCGGCTTGCATTTCCTCGGTGGAAGTTGTTTCCGTGTCGAAAGAAATGATCTTTGCTTTGTTAAGTTCTTTCGCGAGCGCGGACAGTTTTTCGTCTGTGTCCACGTTGACGACTTCGATGTTAGATTGAACTTTCGGCGCGAAGATGGTCTGCGGCTCGTTGACGAACATCGAAAGCTGTCCGCTTCGAGATTTAACGGGAGCCGCCTCTATTGTGGACAAAGCTTCTTCGCCGGTCAGCCGGTTCAACGTCTTGATTAAGCTGCGGAATTCTAGTTCCGCAAAAAAGGCTTCGACCTTTGCCGGGTCGAACGCATCAGCTTTGGCGTGTTCGAGATCCAATTTAAATTCAAGATCGGTGTGGATGCGCGCCAGTTCGTGACTCATCCGAGCTGATTCTTTGCCTGCTTCGAGTTTTGTCTTCCAACGGTTTTCAACCTGATCGATATTTTTATAAATGTTATCGAGCGTGCCGAATTTTTCAAGCAGCGAGACGGCGGTCTTTTCGCCGACGCCAGGCACGCCTGGGATGTTATCGGATTTGTCGCCGACGATGGCTTTGTAATCCACAACCTGGTTGGGACGCACGCCAAGTTTTTTGATTACGTCTTCATCGGTGATGTAATTCTGATCATCGCCCGCCAGATAAACGGCGGTGCGTTTGTTGACGAGTTGCAAAAGATCGCGGTCGCCGGTGATGATCTTTACACCAAGTCCCTGTTCGGCGGCGATGCGGGCAACTGAGCCGAGAACATCATCGGCTTCATATCCTTCACGTTCAAGGCGTGGAATGTTGAAAGCATCCACCATTTGTCTAATGCGCTCGATCTGTGGACGCAAATCATCCGGCATTTTTTCGCGCGTGCCTTTGTATTCGGGGAAGATTTCATCGCGGAAAGTTTTTCCTACATCGAAAGCAACCGCCAGGTATTCGGGCTTTTCCTGCTCGAGAACGCGCAATAGTTCGCGTGCGAATCCATAAATGCCCGCGGTCGGTTCGCCTTTGGATGTCTGCCAGCGTTGGCTGTTCGATCCGGCAGTCAGGGCAAAATACATGCGATAGGCGAGGGCGTGGCCGTCAATGAGGTAAAAGGTGGGGGGCATGGGAGTGTCCAGTAATCAGTTTTCAGTAATCGGTATTCAGTGAGCAGTTCTGGTAATAAAAAGCGCAGAGCGCGGAATTTTATTTTTGCCGTCTCTGCGCTCACTTCATGGTAAGCAATTGTCAGCGTTGCGTTCTTTCGATTCCCTGCCGCTGGCGGACTTGTTTGATGTAATCCTTGACC
>JAKBYW010000263.1:0-4164 GCA_021840275.1 Chloroflexota bacterium
CCGATGCGGATGGGCAGGTCGAAGAGGAAGAATGCGAGGAAGACTCCCTCGACCATCAGGAAATAATTTCGACGCAACTTCCATTCTTCGCGCAGCTCAGCGCGGCGCATCCAACCCAGACCCAAACCGGTCGCCGCTAAAACAGCAAACACCACGCTGACAGTTAATCGTGTGTTCGGCACGCCGACAGATCCACTCAGCCACGCGAGATAACCGAAGATCACAAGTCCCAATGCGCGTGAAAGCGGATAGCCTTTGTCTCCCAAACCGGGGAATGCCATGCGGACGATCGGATACGTGACCAGCCCGAGCACAAAGATGAACAGATACCAGATGATCAACCCAACGAACGGATATTGATTCTGAATCCAATCGTAGTTAAATAACTGCGACCACGTCCCGCCCGCCTGCTCTTGAGCTAGACGACTCGGAGAGAGCATCAAATCTTTGTAACTGCTGGCCTGTTTGGGCGTGAGATGAACAACGTGACTCAAATCCACCGCGCCGAGGATCAACTGCACCTTTGCCGCGCTAAAGTCGGGAGTCTTCTGGAAGATCAAAACTTTTGGATGATCATAAACCGTGAAGGCTTCTTCGGCGAACTGATCGTTGGCCTGCCATGTTCCGATGCCGGGAATGGTCAGCGTTGGAAAAGACTCAAAGACCGCCACCAGTTTATATCCAAGCCGACCCTGGAACTGTCCCGGCTTGGCAACGTTGTAACACCAGATAACATCCTTGTCCGCAGGACAACCCAGCAACGCGCGGTAATAGGCGGTGGTCAGCGGATAACGTTCAGGGATACGCGTGATCGAGGCCCATTCACGATTGGACGACATGAAGATGTAATCACCCTGACTCAAAGTGGTGACGAAACGCGCCAATTTATCAGCGTTATCGTCCCAATAAACCTGGAGATTAAGTCCGCCTGGATAGAGCCCGCCATAACCGTCATAACCTTCGGCGCCCAGACGCAGAGGCAGACCGTCGTCCCAGTCTGTTTCGTTGATTGGCGCGGCGCCGACCAAAGTCAGAGCGCCAGTCGTCTCAAGGCTCAGAAAATATTGCTGGCCTTTGTTCAACACCAGCGGACGATCAGGCGTCAACGTATAATCCTTGCCGCGCGTATCGGTTGTAATGGCAAAGTCAGATGTCAGCGAGGCGGCGGCAAGAGTCTGATCGGGAGGCGCACCCGGCTGGAGGGCAAGCGACAGGCCCAAAGTCTGCGGCACAGCCGCGCCGGTGGTTGTCACGTGTGGGAAGTAAACATTCGTCAGCGGGCCGCTCGCGTTGGCTGTAAATGCCAAAACGTAAGGCGTCCCATTTTGGATGCTTCCACCGGTTGGGAAGGTTAATGGCTGCTGGTAGATCGTCCCATCCACAGTTTGGATATGCAAATTGATCGCGGCCGGCACGTTTTGATAGATCCAATAAGTGGCGGCCACGCGCGTGACAGGCCGGGTATAAATTCCTGCAAAAGCAAAAGCCCAGGCGAAAGTCAAGACAAGAACGGTTCCACCGATGGCAAGAAAGATATTACGTATTACGTAATACGGTTTACGTGATGCGTAAAGACCCGGCACTTCAAACACCAACCAGCCCGCCATCATACACAACAGCGGATAGATCGGCAGTTGGTAACGCATGGTCGGATTGAAAGCCAGAGATTGCCAGCCGAAGAAGAGCGCGGTCCAACTCCAAAGGAGAATGTGTTTATGTTCACCTTTGAAGATGCGCCAAGCCATAGCAAGGAAACCGGCCCAGGCCAGAATTCCAAGCGGAGTGCCAAGTCCCCAAACGGTCAGGTTTGTAAACGAGAATAAATGGGAGCGCCGCGCCCATTGAAGCGCAAAGGGCACATCCGCGTCGCCGTTGGATTGCGCGGCCAGCTCTTTGATGTTCGCGATCCAAAGCGGATTTAGGCCAATGCCTGAAAAAGCATAAGGCATGAAAATGCGGAACGTAAGAATGGAAACCAGCCCGCCTGCGACCAGGTAAACGGCGATCTGTTTCCAGGTGTCAGTGATCAGTGATCGGTGTTCAGTATTCAGTGCGTTTTCATCAGGCCTATCGCCAGCTACCGGTTTCTGATTACTGATTACTGAATACTGTTTACTGAAACGTAACGCAAACGCGCCCGGCAACAGGATCGCCAGCGGCGCGGCGCTGAGTTTGGAGGCGACCGCCAGCCCAAGCGAAACGCCGAAGCCCAGGCTGAGTAAAAATAATTCATCTTTGAAAAGACGCAATACATAACTCGTAATACGTAATTCGTAATCATGCGCTGACGCCGGTTCGCGACTCTCGACTCCCGACTCTCGAACTACTATCTCCACCGCAAAATAAATCGCCAGAAAAATAAAGAAATTGGCGACAGTATCCACCGTAAAGAAATGCGATTGCTGGATCTGCAGGACTGCCAGCGCAGAAAAGGCCGCGCCGAGCAAAGCCACGCGGCGGTCATATAAACGCGCCGCGATAATGTAGAGCATCAAAATCGTCAGCAGGTCGCTCAGCACGGAGAACTGACGCCCAACCAGGCTCACCTGATCGTAACCGGTCTTGCCGAGGAACTCCGCCACATAACGGATCATGTTAATCGGCAGGTCGCCATATACGAAAAAACCGTAACCCATATTTTGTGGGTTGAGCGGCGAAGTTGCCGTATTGAAATATTGCCCAAGTCCCAGCCAATGAACTTGATCTGGCGGACAGGCTTGAATCGGCGTGCCAGACAAATTGCACGTCTTGACCTGCAAGGCGCTTTCCACCATCGTCAGAAAACGCTCGTCCGGGTGCAGATGCTGGTTCGCATCCCAATTCAAGCCGATCACGCGAAAATATGTCCCGATCACGAGCACCAGGATCAGGAGCAGATCATAAAACCAGGGATATTTTTCGGTCTTCATAAATAAGTTGTACTCTATCATCTAAAAATTAATTTGAACTGAGCAGTTCTTAGACATTAGCGAGAACAGCAACGAGTCGAAATTCATCCACAGATTACACAGATTTCACCGATTTTTTCGATCTGCGAAATCTGTGGATCATGCCCAATAAAGTTTATTGCCCTGCCACAAAGAAGACCCAGAAATCATGTCCGGCCACTGCTGACTGGTGAAGAGACAACTGTCCATTGGGATATAACTGTTTGAGCGTGTCGAGATCGGTCTGGTCGTTGGCCGTGGGGTCGTTCGTGTTGGCTTTCAAGATAAAAAGTTTCGGGCCAGGTAATTGTACTGTGCCCGGCAGGTTGGCAGGCCACATCGCAAAATCACGGTTGGGAATTCCCGCCCATACACCCGGCAGGCGCGTGTCCACCCAATACGGGAAAGGTACAACCCAGGCCGTATCTGTTTCGCCGTACGTCGCGCCAAACTGTTTTATAACAGCGCCCATCTCGGACGAGTTCCACGCGCCAGCGCGAAATTGCGCGTCGAATTGATGGAAGACCAGATCATAATTTTGCGCGGCGGATGCGAAGACCAGGATGCCGGTCAATGCCCACGCAAAAATCTTGCGCTTCTTATCGGACCCGAAAGCGGATATCAGACCATCCAGCGCCAGCGCCACGACAATGAATACCGGAACAAACACGCCGCCCGAACGGTTCAACGCGGGATTCTCGTCAGGGAAAGCCAGGGAAAGAGTCGAGGGGAGTTGAAGGATCGGGATCGAGAGCAAAAGGAACAGGTCCAGCCAGTGGCGCTTTTGAATATAGCGCGCCAGCAATAACGCAATCCCGATCAGGAAAAGCGCGCCGGTAATCACGTCCAGCGCGGGACGATGCGGCAATGAATTGACCCAGATGTTGCCGTCATCGACATTGAACATGCGCAGGCCATTCCACAAGTTCGAGAAGAATATTTGATACCATGGGCCGCTCAAAGGAGTGCCAGCATCCCCAAGCCGTGAAAAGGCGCGATAGGAAAACATATCCGGGTTCTCAATGGCATAGCGCAGAAGAGGCAAAAAGACGATCAGCGATACAAAGCCAATCATGATGAACCATGCCAGCGCGTCACGCCGAACACCTTTTGACTGTGCATGCAAAATATAAAGGATGAAGGCTGCCGCCACGAGGAACGGCACGATGCGATATGGAGTGTAACCATTCAGGCCAAGGCCAAGAAAAATACCTGAAAGAATAAATTGATTGCGGTC
>JAKBYW010000264.1:0-4154 GCA_021840275.1 Chloroflexota bacterium
CCCATCACGATTACGCCCACGCTGTCCTTTTCCAGGTTGAAGGCCGTGCCTATCACCCCATTTGAGAACTGTACCAGTTCCTGTGATCGCACAGTTGCCAGCCCTTGCACACGCGCAATACCATCACCAGATTCCAGCACAGTGCCAACATCACTGATCCTGAATTCGGGTGTAAAGCCATCAATCTGTTTCAGCAAATCACCGGTGATCTGCTTGATCAAATCCGTCATATCGTTCGCCTCCAGGGATTTGCCATTGCTTCGCAATGACGTAATTTCATTTACGTACAAGAACCCGGATAAGGGCCTTATCCGGGCGTAGTGAAATTGGTTACAATCGCCGCAATCATACCTGAAAGCAACACACTTGTCTAGTTACAAATATCATTTCTGAGTATAACGATCACAAGAAGGATTGCCTAAGAATAATCTAACCTGCCTCTTGAAATGTGGGGGTATTGTTATATACTAAACTTTGAAATTTTCATTCAAACAAGGAGAACCGATGAACACACCCAAGGAGTCGGACAGCGACCAGCCTCCCAGTCGTCGCATGAAACGATATTGGAAAGTAGCCGTGCTGGCCAACATCAAAAATGAAAGCCAACCCAAGCCGGAAGGCGTACCGCCAGACGCATTCGCTGACTTCGACCATATTGAAACCATCCATCATATTCGCTCGGCAATCGAGAGCGACGGTCATGAGACGACTTTTCTGATGGCCGATGCCACACTTCCCTTGACTCTTCGGGAATTCAAGCCCGATATTTGCTTCAATATCGCTGAAGGACTCGGCGGCGATGCCCGCGAGGCCCAAATACCCGCCCTGCTGGAAATGATGCAGATTCCATACACAGGTTCGCGTGTGCTGACCAATGCCATTTCGCTCGACAAAACCCTGACCAAACGCATCTGGCGTGATAGACGTTTGCCGGTCGCGCCGTTTCAGGAGTTTTACATTGGCGATGAGGCGCTCCGGCCCGAACTGAAATTCCCGCTCTTCGTTAAACCAGCCCGCGAGGGAACAGGCATGGGAGTGGATCTAAAGGCCATCGTCAAAGATGAAAAGGAATTACGCGAGCGAGTCTGTTGGGTGATCCACACATATCAACAGCCAGCCTTGGTTGAAACATTCCTACCGGGACGCGAATTTACGGTTGGCGTCATGGGCCGCCCAGACGCCAGGTTATACAGCCGCCACCCTGAATGGTATGAGAAGGATGGCATCCACCACTTCCCCATTCTTGAGTTGGATAGCAGCCGATCTGTGACTCCTGGCGTTTATAGCAATGCATCCAAATCGAAGGCTGTGGGGGAAGACGGCGCACCGGGTTATTTTTGTCCGGCAGAGATGGAACCTGAGCTTGAAAAAAAGCTTCACTACCTTGCCTGGCGTGCACATGTTTTGCTCGGCGCATTGGATATTTCCCGTACTGACATCCGCCTGGATGCCGAAGGGAATCCGCGCTTGATAGAGATCAATACTCTGCCAGGACTGACGCCCGATTACAGCGATTTGTGTTTGCAGGCCCAAGCCGAGGGCATTGGATATATCGATTTGATCCTGGATATTTTGTATCTGGGAGCAAGTCGCTGGGGAATGTTGGAGCCGCGCAATGTTCAGATTGAGGCGGCAAAGAAGCGATAAAACGCATGCCGCCGGAAATTTTCCGGCAAAAAATTTCTGGTATAATTCGCCCGCCTTACTGGAGAGGTCGCGTAGTCTGGCTTAGCGCGCACGCTTGGAAAGCGTGTAACCTGCAAGGGTTCGCGGGTTCAAATCCCGCCCTCTCCGCTGATGGATAAACTTACGGTGCAACGAGAGTTTGTCTTGATGAGAGTCCACCAAACAAAGTGGGCTCTCATCTTTTTAGACCAAGCCTATCACTGTACTCTGATATTTACTTGCTACCAGGCCGCCACGGCCGGAATGATCTCGCGCCCAAAAACTTCAAGTGGTATGATGTCGTAAACATTAGGCATGTTGAATATTGCATGCTGGATACCAATGCCCGCCCAGGCGCGGCACTTTTCTATGACCTCAGCAGAACTCATATGGTCCGGTGCGAGATAGACGGTGTCCAAGGTAGTCTTCTCTATCTCAGCGTAATCCCGCCTAACAGCCTCACAATGTTTTTTTAATACATCCAATTTACCGCGAAGTGCATCGACACCCATGCCCGCAAACAGGTTACAAGCATCCGCGTATTTCGCCACCAGTTGCAGCGTTTTCTTCTCGCCCATACCGCCGATCAGGATGGGAGGATGAGGCTTTGAAATGGATTGCGGACTGTTCAACATTCTTCCGAGCTGATAATATTTGCCGGTGAATTTTCCTTCGTCCGCCGACCACATTTGTTTGGCGATCTGAAGCGTTTCCTCCAGCCGCTCAAAGCGCTCTGCCACCGGCGGGAACGGAATCCCCAAGCCGGTGGTTTCTTCTTCGTTCCATGCCGCACCGATTCCCATATAGGCGCGGCCGCCGGAGAGCACATCCAACGTTGTGACGGTTTTGACCAGAATACCGGGATAACGGTAGACCACGCCAGTTACCAGTGTGCCCAACTTTATCTTTTTCGTAAAACCTGCGAGATACGAAAGCGTACTGTAGCCTTCCAGCATTTCATTTTCGGCGGGACCCAGCCAGCGGCCGATTTGAAAGAAGTGATCCATTACCCACAGGCTGGCAAAGCCTGCATCGTCGGCTGTGCGCGCAATTTCTGACAGTTTGCTACCCAGCTTGGCCGGGCCGTCTGGGAAGGTAAAGCTCGGAACTTGCAGTCCAATTTTCATCGCTGATCCTCTCTTTATAACCTGGGATTTCATTATAGTCCGTAACCGCTTGGACATCTTGCCGCTTCTGCCTTGGGGAGCGGCTACTTGATAGGCTAAGTTATGTGTCGTCGTTGCAAGCAGCGTACTTACCTGCACCGAAGCGCCCCTTGCAAAGATGTGAGCCAATTTCTTATCCACTTCCCTGCTTTTCTCAAAGAAACGAAGGATTATTTTTGCAACTGGGGGAAATTCTACATATAGTCTACACATTATTTTAACTGTTTCTTCACTCCTGGCTGATAAACTCACGCAAGAATAAATTCAATCAGAAGGAATCCTTATGACACTCCCAGCCAGACTCTCTGAAATGTTTGCAACTCTTCTTTCAAAAATAAAAGAAATCCCAGTGCTTCTAAAAGACCCCAGAAAAAGATGGTGGGTCATCGTTCCCGGAATACTTATCCTGGCTGCCATCGGCGGACTATCCTACTACGGACTGGTCCTGAGTCCCGCGCAACAAGCCGCAGCAGCAGCCCAACCAGTCATGCAGACTGCCGTGGTGCGGCGCGGTAATATCACACTCAGCGCCAGCGGCACAGGCACCTTGGTTGCCGCCAACCAAGTGAACCTCGGTTTTGGAACCAGCGGACAACTAATCACGTTGAATGTAAAAGTGGGGGATCAGGTCAAGCACGGCCAGTTATTGGCAGCGATAGACAACATTTCAATGCAGAGCCAACTTCAGCAGGCCCAGCTGACCATGGCGAACCTGACCTCCGCTGTTTCCCTTGCAACCGCACAGGAAGCCCTGGCAACTGCCAACAAGACGGTGGATAGTACATTGAGTCAGTTGATATATTTGGAAAGCCCGCGCATATATGGCGATAACCAGCAAATAGCCGCCGCCCAACAGGCCTTGGATCAGGCCAAGTCAGCTGCCAACAACCCGCCGACCAGCGATCAGCAAAAGGCAATTGATGCCGCTGCAACAAAGCTGACAAGCGACCAGCATCAGTTGGCAGGGGACCAACTTTGGTACACACAAGCTTATGTTCCCAATATATTCATAACCCGAGGAACAGTTAATGCTCCAACCGATTCCGATATTGCCACAGCACAGGCAGCTTACCAATCAGCCTTGGCCTCCGTACAGGAAGATCAATGGTATGTTGATGCGCTCACCGGCGTTGCAGTGCCTGATAACGCCACTGGCATCAATTTGAGCACCTTCGAGCAAGCCAAGCTTACTTTACAATCTGCGCAAGATACATTTAATGCGACACAACTCTACGCCCCATTTTCTGGAATTGTCACGACCGTCAGCGCTCAACTCGGTGATTCTGTCGGAAGCACAGCCATCATCACAGTTGCTGATATGAG
>JAKBYW010000265.1:0-4150 GCA_021840275.1 Chloroflexota bacterium
CTGGGGCAAAGATGATCGTGATGACTGGACGAGATATCGAGCAAGGGTTTTAAGTCTTTCATGTTGTACTCCAACAAAAGAGGTCGTCTCATAGAAAAGAGACAACCTCACCGAAAACCGAGACTGCTTCTCCTTTCCAAGTCCATCCCGTTTGCATTGGGATTTCGGGAGGCTATCCTGTTTCCAGGGTAACCCTTACCCTCCGCAGAGGCTTGTCCATTCTGCCATGACGTTGGTTTTAGGCAGAATAGATCGGAGTGGTTTGTATGGGATGAATTCTTTTTGAATTCGATCCGATTTTATGATACCGAAGTTCGTCTTGTTTTACATCATTATTCCGGATGGTTTTCTCCATCACCCTCCTGGGTGATGGAGAAAACCATAAAGCCTTATTTGGTCAGATCTTTCTTCAATTTTTCCAATTCATCAAGCACATCAAGCTCCGACTTAAGCTCACTGGAAAGTGAGGAGAAATAAGCCTTCACATTACGAACGAATTTGCCGATTTCGCGGGCGGAACGGGCCAACCGCTCCGGCCCGAGTACTATCGCTGCCAGTAACATAATGACAATTAGTTCATTGCCGCCGATACCAAAAATATCCATATCAACCTCTACTGACAATTGCCGCCAAAAGAATGCTAATCACATACAAGCCCATCAATGGAGCCATAACCAGCCCCATATTGACCGGGTCGACCGTTGGGGTCACTGCGGCAGCCACAATGGCCATGATCACCACCGCATAACGCCAGCCATTCGCCAATTGTTTTGCTGTAACGAACTTAAGTTTTGCCAGGAACATGATCATGAGCGGCATTTCGAAGCAGATACCAATCCAAAACATTAACCGCGTGATGAAATCAAAGTAATTTTCCGGGCGGACCTGCGTAGTGATGCCAAGGAAATTTGTCAGAAAAGGCACCGCCGAAGGTAACATCACAAACCAGGTAAAAGCCACACCGGCCGCAAACAAAACCGTCGCAAAGGGAACCAGGATAAGCAGCCACTTTCGCTCACTGCCCTTCAGACCTGGCAAAATGAAAGCCATAATCTGGTAGATAATGAAAGGCATACCAAGAATGAATCCACCCAACATGGAGACCTTCATAAAAATGGCTATGTTCTCTGTGATCTCGATCGAGACAAGCTTCTGCGTCCCGCCGATGGGCGTGGCGAGGTAGTCAATGAGTTGCTTAACGAAGACAAAACTGAGTGCAGTCGTCACCATCAGCGCGGCAAAAGCCTTGAACAACCTGCGACGCAGCTCGTCCAAATGCTGGAGGAGCGGCATCGAAGTCTCAAGCTGGACGCTTGCCTTCCGGTGGGCGCGGCCAAAGGCGCGCAGATAACCGCTCCAGCCGCGCGCAGGTTTCGCTTTAACCGGAGTTTTCGTATCAGCAGTGGGCATTTATTCCTTCGTGTTTTTTTCCGAGGAAGTGGTCTCTTCATCCTTTCCTGAGAGACCATCGCGGAAATCGCGGATGCCTTTGCCCAATTCGCCGGCAATCTTCCCAATACGTCCCACACCAAAGAGCAATATGATGATAATCATGATGATGATCAGTTCCGGCATTCCTAATCCAAACATAATATTCTCCTTATACGTCAGATAGACGAAAATCTTGAGGGGTGGTCAAATCAAGCTTGAGCTCCCGCAGACAGATTTCTCCGTCGCGGTCTTCCAAAACATTGGTTGATATGCCCACTTCGACATCAAGTTTATTTAACATCCTCACCTTGCTGACATGAAAAGCAAGATTCTGAGGTTCATCACTCGAAATGTAATCACGATAGCCGTTCTTTTCGAAAGCAGCTTTGGCATTTTCGGCATCCTTTCCAAAGATCTTGGCCGATTTCAAAAAATAATCACGTTGCGAGAAGTACAACACGTCAGAATTGATACGCTTCATATTCTGTTGATAAACCTGGCCTGTGTGCTTATTCTCCAATGAACAAAAATGCACACCGAGGTGAAGGCCCTCGTCCAACGCAAACTCGATCAAGTTGAGGCAATCCATCTCGCTGCCAGCTACAGGCAGGCCGCCTGCGTACCAATAGTTATATAACACACGGAATGGCCTGGCTTTGATGCGATAGCCACGGGCGCGAAATTCATCTGCGTTATTAAAGGGAAAACAAAACTCCAACAGGTTAATGCCGAATACACCCAAGCGGTCAAGTTCAGTTAGGATCACCTTCATGGATTCCAATGAGCCCGGCAGTACTGGCATCTCGACCATCACATTCGGGATGTATTCACGCGCCAGAGCGATCTGGTCGAAGGTGCGCCGCTGTGCATTGACCGTATCTTCGACGCGGATGCTGAAACGGATTTCGTTCATGCCCGCATCTTTAAAAGCCTGCAGGGTTTCGCGCTCAAGATGATCACCGCAAGTGTAAAGGCGTGTATAAACATTTGGAAAATTCTGGCGGGCTCGTTGGAAGAAACGGATGGTCTCTTCCTTGTAAAGCAAAGGCTCACCGCCAGTCAAGGCCAGATGCTGGACGCGCACACCACTCCCGCGCAGAGCATCGAGTTCGGCCACGACATCCCGCGTATGCTCGCGATGATGCTCGTACTCCTCCTGGTTCGGGTTGAAACAGAAGAAGCAATTCCGATGACATTTAAGAGAGACAAAAAAAGTATTGCTTGCTATTCCTGTTTGGCAGGCCAGACAGCCCAACGAGATTCGATTGACGTACACACTTTTGCCGTCGTTGCGAACGACCGCCCCGCGCTTTCCCAGTGCGGCGATTCTCTGGCGGACCTGCTGGCTGTCATCAGCACCCTCGATCTCGATGCCCATCTGAAGGATTTGCTGCATGAAATCCCGATAGATGTGAACATACTGCTCCGCCTGCGAACGTAATTCAGGATTTCGGATGGAGGCCAGCGTGGTCTCGTTGACATCAACGATCATCGCTTCCCTCCGCGACGACTGGCTTGTTCCGCTTGAACCCCGGCGGCAGGATGGAGCCAAACGGATGGGTGCTGCGATACTCACACAAATCGCAGAGCCTTCGGCCCTCCCGCTTTGCCGTCAATGAACCACAGCGCTCACACTTCACCAGTTCACCTGCTTGAATCACAACCGTCTGCTCGCTAAAAACATCCGCGAACGTGGGCGAACGATCCAGAGTCGCAGCCTCAGGGGCACATACATGCACACATAATTCGCAAGCGACACAGGATCGCGCCGCAAACTTCAACATGTACGTTATTTGTTCCTCGTCTTTTTCAAACTGCAGCGCGGCAGTTGGACAGCCGCGTGCACAAGCCCCGCAAGCTGTACAAGCCTCATTGATTTTCAGAGAGGCAAAGCCAAAGTCGCCGAGGTTCAAATTCTCACCGGCATCTGGAGCCGGTAAATGCCCCACTGCGCTGACCATACGCATGTGATCGCGCCCCGGTCGCGGACCTGAGTGAGTCCGTCCGTATTCCATGGCACGCGCCACGGCCACCTGTCCCTGATAGGCTAACATGCGGAACAGATCACGCCGTGAAAGCGGAGGATTGCCTGCGTTCCAAAGCGGACGTTCCACCGTCTTATCAAGTGAAGAAACATAAGTCAGCGTATCCGCTTTATCCCATACCGTCAGAAAACTTTTTGCGCGGGCAACCTGTGCTTCCACCTCTGGACGCAGGGCTGCCCATTCGCAAACAGAGCAGCCATCGGTCCGGGCCACGACGCCTTCGAGTCCAAGCGCAGTCAGAGCCAGATACGCGCCGGTGCCAAGTCCAGCCAAACAGCCTCGCACCTGAATCCCGATGCTTGATTCCGAGATGCCATTTTTGAAATTGGGATTCCTCTCGCAGATAATTTCAAGCGCTTCGCCTTCAAGATGCGTGACCGCGTTCAAGAGAGGCGTGACTGCATCATCCGCGCTGTACGCGCCAACGGAACAAACTGTTAAACAGGCCAGGCAACTCTCGCATTTTTCCGAATCAAGTACCGGCGGCTTACCAGGCACAATCGCATCCGCAGGGCAAATTGCAAAACATGCCTCGCAGCCAGAGAAACGGTCCCTGGAATGCAGGCAGCGCGTTGTATCCAACGTGACAGAGGAACGATCCATCGAGGCGAAACGTTCAGCCGTGTCCAGCAGGCTCAAAGCAATACCTCTTTCGGGATTTCAACTTCGAGGAG
>JAKBYW010000266.1:0-4143 GCA_021840275.1 Chloroflexota bacterium
CACGGCTTTCTTCGCTGTGTTCGTTTTGCGTTTTACGTTTTTCGCTGCGCTTTTCGCTTCCTTCTTCTTTCCTCCCTTCGAGACCTTCGGCAGGGCGGCGCTTTCATCTTTTTTCTTTGCACCTGCAACTTTCAAACTTTCCAACCCTTCGGCTTTGCTCAGGGCAGGCTTTCGAACTTCAAACATCTCCGGCCACAGCCTCATCGCGGATAACACCGCGCTGGCCGCCGTCTGACCCAGGCCGCACAGACTCGCGTCCGTCATCGTCCAGCCAACATCCTGCAGGCGTTCGATATCGCCATCCAAAGTTTTGCCATCTGCAATGCGGCTGAGAATTTCCTTCTGTCGTTGCGTACCCATCTGACACGGATAACATTTTCCGCACGACTCATGCGCAAAGAAATGACCGAGACGTTTGAGAACGTCGCGCAAATCACGCGTCTCATCAAAGACCATCACCACGCCCGAACCAAGCGGCAGCCCCGCCGCGCGCAGATCTTCGAAGGTCAACTTCACATCCAGATGCGCCGACGTTGCAAACGCGCCCGCCGCGCCGCCAAATAAAACAGCCTGGAGTTTTTTCCTGTCAGCCACGCCCCCGGCCATCTCAAGCATTTCCCGCAGCGTCACGCCGAATGGAACTTCATAAACGCCGGGTTCGCCTACATCACCGGAAACACAGAATAGTTTGGACCCCGGGGATCTTTCCGTGCCGATCTGGCGATAACCTGCCGCGTTTTTGTTAATGATCAAAGGCACATTGCAAAGAGTTTCTACGTTGTTGATAACAGTCGGCTGATTAAACAGGCCATTTGTCGTTGGGAAAGGCGGCTTCACGCGCGGGAGGCCGCGCTTCCCTTCGATGGACTCAAACAGCGCGGTCTCCTCGCCACAAATATAGGCACCGGCGCCGAGGCGGATTTCAATATCAAAATCTTCGTTCAAATATCCCGCGTCTCTGGCTTCACTCAACGCGGTTTCAAGCACTGGCAAAATGTACGGATATTCTCCGCGTAAGTATATGTATCCCCGGCTCGCGCCAATCGCATACGCGGCGATGCACATGCCCTCGATAATACGGTGCGGATCATCAAGCAGAAGCACGCGATCTTTGAACGTACCCGGCTCAGACTCATCGGCATTGCAGACAACATATTTCTGATCGCCTTCGGCCTTGGCCGCGCCTTCCCATTTGACTCCGGTCGGGAAAGCTGCGCCGCCGCGTCCAACCAGACCGGAAGCCTTGATCTCGTTAATTACTTCTTCGCGTTTCATCCCCAGCGTTTTCTGCAACGCGGAGTATTCTCCGTATTTCGCAAGGGAGGTTGTGCCATCGCCGCAATTTGCCGTCAGCAAACGCGTTTGACCATAGACCATAGACTGTGGACGGTCGCTTTCGGAAGAGCCATCCCCCACCGTCCATCGTCCACCGTCCATCGTCCAAACTGCAGGGGCCTGTTCGCAAAGCCCAAGGCATGGACTTGCCTCGATGGTCAGAGTCCGGTCCGGGGTCGTCTGACCCGGTCCGAGCCCGTGATGAGAACAAAGACGATTCAGGAGTCCATCCCCGCCTTTAAGCGCGCAGGCCTGGTCGGTACAAACGCGAATGATTCTTTTGCCAACAGGTTCGTTGTAAAATAGCGAATAGAATTCGATCACACCATGCACATCGGCCAGCGGCACATGCAAAAATTTTGCAATTTCGGCGGCGGCTTCCTGCGGAAGCCAGCCATAAAGTTTTTGAGCCGCGCGCAGGGCTGGCAACAGCCCCGAGCGGCCTAGAGTAATGTAAGGTTGAATTACAGGTTTGAGTGGAGCGAGGTCTATTTCGGACATGTGTACTCCAATGGCAAAAGTATAGACCGAGGGTATCTTTTCAAAAAGAAGGGGGAAAACAACCGGTTTGCGACAGCTGCAATTTGGGTTACCGGCTGCTGACGATGTAATGTTCAAGTTGAGAGATCATGAATTTCTGATAATCCACAACCTGCTTGAGCACATCGCGGACGGAAATCAATCCAACGAGTTTGCCTTTTTCATACACCGGCAAATGGCGAATATTCTTATCGATCATGATCGCCATGCATTCGTCGAGAGATTGGGTATCGTCAACGTACAGCACTTTGCTGGTCATGGCCTCGCTGACTTTGGCGCTCCTGGATGTCTTGCCCGCCAAATCCACCTTGCGGACACAGTCACGTTCAGACAGTATTCCTACGACCTTATCGCCGTCCATGACCATCACCGCGCCTATGTTCTTGTCTGCCATAAGCTTAAGAGCTTCCAGCACACTAGCATCGGGCGTCACCGAAAATATCTGACTGCCTTTCGTGCGGATCAAATCACGAACAGTATCCATGACCATTTCTCCTTGGGCTGGGATTTGGTAAAAGTATAGGCTCAAATCGTCTGATGTGCAAGCAGGCCATCCTGGCAGCTCACCATCGGAAGATGACAGCGATCACCGTGAAGGCTGAAGCGATGACAATAAACACCGAAGCGATGGAAGTGAAATATTTCTGGAATCCATTATTGACATGTTTACCCATGATCTTTTCGCTGCTGGTCAATTTTATGAGGTAATAAAAAAGCAGCGGCAGGATCATGGCGTTCAATATCTGAGAGGCTATAGCCAGATTGAAAAGCGAAGCGCCCGGGATCATCAGAATCAAAGCGGAAATCAGTAATTGGGCGATGAACAAGGTATAGAAAGTTTTACTTTTTCGAAAGTCAGTATCCAGGCTGCCTGAGAGTCCAAAAAATTCAGAAAAGGCATAAGCGGTTGACAAAGAGACAATGATTATGCCCATGAAACCTGCTGCCAGAATACCGAATGCAAACAAAGTACTGGCAAGTTCCCCGGCAAATGGCTTGATCGCTAACGCTGCTTGGTCGCCCGACACAAGCGGAGCGCCGTGAACAAACAATGTGGCAGCGGTTGCCACGATCATGAAGAAGGAAAAGAAATCCGTTAGGAACGCGCCCCAATAGGTTTCAAACTGGGAAAATTTGATGGTGTCCTTATCCATCTTTTTGTCGAAAGCAAAACTGCTGATGAAGAATTGGCCCCACGGCGTGATGGTCGTGCCAAGCACACCCATGCCAATCACAAGGTAACTGATAATATATCTGCTCGTCCACGCCACGCCGTGAGGATAAAGCAGGTTGCTCATCGCAAGGCCCCAATCCGGTTTCGCCTCTACGGCTGAGAATATATAGGCAAAATAGAACAAGCAAACAATCAGCATGATATTCTGAGTCAATTTGTAATTGCCCCAGGTAATGAACACGAAGGTAATAACTAAAATCCCCAATAAAAATGGAATGCTGGGAATACCAAGCATTTCACTGGTTGTATTAACTGCCGCGAGGTCAACAACTATAGTACCAAGATTTGCAACAAGCAACCCAATGAAAATAAACAACGAAACCTTAACGCCGTATTTCTCGCGAATCAAATCCGCCAGACCACGACGAGTAACGAGCGTCAGGCGCATTCCCATTTCCTGCGTGATGCCAAGCAAAGGAGTGATAATCATCAGCAAAAACAGAATGGGATAGCCGAGCACTGCACCAGCAATGGAATAGGTTGCAACTCCGCTGGCATCGTTATCGGCCATGGCTGTAATTGTGGCGGGCCCAAACACAGAAAGGAACATGACGAAGCTTCGGAGCCAGCGGCTCGCCATCCATTTCTCGCGCAAAATCATGAGTGTGTCCTTCATTCGTGCGCTCCGAAGAAGTGTGGCAGGCGTTTCTTCCAGGCCGTCGGCAAAACCTTGTCGAGAGCGTCGTCGGCAGTGACAATGCCGTGCATTTTATTGTCGGCGTCCACGACCGGGACGGCGATCAAATTATATTTGGCGACGATCTGTGCGATCTCATCCTGCTCGGTATCCAACTCCACACTGACAATTCTTTTGTGCATGAATTCGGCGATTGGAGTTTCGGGCTGCGCCACGATCAGGTCACTGAGTGAGAAGACACCCAGCAGATGTTCTTCGGCATCGGTCACATAAACGTAGTAAACCAATTCTGCTTCCTCGCCGACTTTGCGGAGATGCTCGATGGTTTGTGCGGCGTTCATATCCGGCAGGACAGTGACGTATTCGGTTGTCATCAGACCACCGGCGGTATCTTCCT
>JAKBYW010000267.1:0-4142 GCA_021840275.1 Chloroflexota bacterium
GTGGCTGGGTCTCGACCACGCCCGGCAGCGCATTTACCACTGTCGGGTCGGATGAGTATACCGTAACAACTGGCGGGAACACAGAGATATTTTCAAGCCGGTAGCCGCTGGCGATTTGTCCATGTACGATCACTTTGACGGCCATGTCTCGATAGCCGCCCTGCTGACTGACCGGCAATTTGACTTGTGCGGTTTCGGGATGGATCGTAATACCGGTGACCGGCTGATTATTTTGATCAAGCGCCTGGATGATCAGGGCCTGGTCAATGCTCTCGCGAACGCCGTCCAGGTTGAGCAGGACGCGCAAGCGCTTGACGCTGTCGACAAGTGACTGTGGCCCGGCAATGACAACATTCTGCGGATCAAGACTTGTGTTTCCGGCTTGATAGCCGGTGGCGGGCTGTCCCGAAAGACTCAAGTCAAGCGGAAGAGTGCGGCTGATGAGCGGTTCGAGCGTCAACGTGACACTGGCCGGGCTGACGGTAATGATACGTACCGGGCGCGCGTTTATTTGAATCTGCAAATCGAGTTTATGTTCGCCTGCACCGAGACCGGAGAGATCGAGCACAGCGCGCACACTATCAGAGCGCGTGGTCAATTGATCCCAGACGGAGCGTGGCGCGCGCAGGGTGACTTGCACTCCCTGCGATATGTTACCGTTGACGATCAGGCCGGAATCCTGACCGACGATCTGGATTTTGATGGGGTAGGGGTAGGCGCGGACTTCATCCGGGTCGGCGGCTGTGACAGCGGCCACCCAAACGGCCAAGGCGAGTGCAAAGGCCCATAAGAAGGTACGGAAGTTCGTGCCAAAGCGGCTTAACATTTCAATCATCCTTGCGTGAAAAAAGATAAGGGAAAAATCGTCCAAGCCAGTTGTTACTTTGCTGTTTGGTTGTTGGCCTGAAGAAGGCGATCAGAATATTTTCCAACCGCTCTGGATCTAGCCGACGGATCATGCGCCCGGCGTGGGCGATGGCAATGGCGCCGGTCTCCTCCGAGACGACGACAGCGATGGCATCGCTTTCTTCCGAGATGCCGAGTGCGGCGCGGTGGCGGAGTCCCATCTGACGCTCGGGGGAGCGGTTCAAGATTCCGCTCGAGGAAAGGGGCATGACACAGGCGGCCGCGACCAGTCTGGGTCCGGAAAGAATCGCCGCGCCGTCGTGCAGGGGTGTGTTTGGATAGAAAACCTGCAATAATATTTCAGGCGTGACGGCAGAGTCCATCAACACGCCGGTCTGGATGTACTCGTCGAGATTGTCGAGTCTTTGCATCACGATCAGCGCGCCGTGTTGACGGGCCGAGAGTCTTGCCGCGGCAGTGACGACCGCGTGAATGGTTTGTTCGAATTGGGCGTGCGTGTTCCTTCCAAAGGCGGGCAAAAAGGTCCCGGCACGGCCAATGCGTTCGAGCGCGCGGCGGATCTCTGGCGCAAAAACCACGGGGATGGCCAGCAGGAGCGCGGGTATTGAATTACGGACAAGCCATGAGAAAGCAGGCAGGTCTACAAGGCTGGTCAGGAGCACAAGCGAGACGACGATCAGGATGACGCCGCGCATTAAGACCATTGCCTGCGTACCGCGCAGCCAATACAACGAGCCAAAGAAGATTAATGTGACTAATGAGATGTCAATTGCGCTCAGCAAATTGACACGTTGAAAGATGAAGAGGAGGTTGTTTAGGAAATCGGTCACAGGTTTCTATGCGGTAATCAGGTAATTAGGGATCAAGGCGATGTGGCCTGATAATTTTCCTAAATACCTGTTCAACTAGATTGGGCGCAAGACTCGGTCTTGTCGCAATTGTTTGAAGAATAATAAACTATCTTTCGTCATCGATTCAAGGGCAGCATCTGTCCAAGCCTGGACACCAAGTGCATCAGGCGTGCGGCGTTCGTAGCCCAGTTTTTTCCAAGTCTCCAGGTAGGGACTAAGATCAGCGGGAGCAAAAATCAAGGAAGCTTCGCATTGCAGGTCATTGGACGCTCTTTCGACTTCGGAGATTAAAGTCTCAAGGCCTTTGGCGATGTCAATTCCGTTTTCCAAATATAACTCGGTCGTGCGGGCTACGAGATTTTCAACCTGCCAGCCGGCTATGCCAATGATATCCTTTCCGCTTTGTAAGAGCATGTAGGCCTTCTCGCCGAATTGCGCCATTACATCGTCCGCACCCAGTCGTTGTTTGCCTTTGCTCAAACGGGTGATCAAATCGGCGATGGTTTGTGAATTCCTTGGCTTCCCGCGGCTGACGCTAAACTCACCGACTGCGCCTTGTTTGATCATGGTCGGTTGTGTCAATTCTGTGGAAGGGACACCTTGCTTCCAGGCATTGCTGACCTGTTTCCATAAATCGTCGTACGACCCCATATTGCGGATCACAACATTGGCCGCCGCGATCTTCTCATCCTGTGCCGATTGAACGCTGATGCGTTGCTGCGCCTCTTCATATTTCAAGTTGCGTTTCCGCATCAGGCGTTCCACCTGGACCTCCATCGGCGCGTACGTGACCCAGACCGTATCGCACATCTGACGGAGTTCGCTTTCGAGCAATTTAATAGCCTCGATCACGATCACACGTTGGCTGGCCCGTTGCGCCAATACGTCTACTGCCTGGTGAACAAGCGGATGGATGATGTCTTCCAATTTCTCCAGCGCAAGCGAATCGCTGAAGGCAAGATTGCCAAGCTTGGTGCGGTCGATTTCTCCGTCTTTGTCCAATATCCATTTGCCAAAGTTCTCAATGACAGGCTGGTAGCCCGGCGCGCCTTTGGCGATGGCGCGATGAGAGAGCGAGTCTGCGTCGATTGTGTACGCGCCCAAATGTTCCAGCATTCGCCGC
Source organism: Chloroflexota bacterium (assembly GCA_021840275.1). Lineage (GTDB taxonomy): Bacteria > Chloroflexota > Anaerolineae > Anaerolineales > Villigracilaceae > Fen-1038. The sequence continues at coordinate 2,842 of JAKBYW010000267.1, forward strand.
ACGACGCTTTTGCCGGTGGCAATGTTTCCGGTCAGACCGATGACATACTTCCCAGGCCAGTCGCTCAAAGTGATTCCTCAGTGAAGAAATAATCGCAGTCCTATTTTACATTAAAAAAATCGGGTTTGGCTTCTTCACATCCCTTTTTCATAGATTTAGTACTTATGCAAAATCGTGCACTTTCACCGCCAAGTCGCCAAAGCGCCAAGTATTTTGAGAGTTCGCCAAGTTTTCCTGGTGTCATTTGAAAAATCTTGGCGTTCTCCGTGTTTGGCGGTTATTTCTGCGTAAGTCCTGAGATTGAGTATTGCAAGTGTTGACGCCCTTTCTTCTAGCGTGTATGATGAAAGCGCCTCAGGTTGGTCGGGTGATCGCGGTTTCGTCTTTGACGGGATCGAGGAAAGTCCGCACTCCATAGGGCGCGGCGCCGGGGAAAGCTCGGAGCGGAGCGATCTGCTGGATGGGCCACAGAAAATAGTAGCCCATCATCCGAAAGGGTGGTGGGTCAAAGTGAAAAGGTGGTGTAAGAGACCACCGGCGTGCGTAGTAATACGTACGGCCAGGCAACCCCCGCCGGGAGCAAGGTCAAGCAGAGACAAGGAGCGGCCCGCTCCATTCGAGTCTCGGGTAGACTGCATAGAGAGATGATCACCCAGGCGGAGCGATCCGCTGGACAAAATGCGGCTTATAGACCGGCCTGAGGCACTTTACAAAACTGGATAAAACCCCACAAGGGGGCGATCTGAGACTTATGGACGACCTGAGGTGATTTCAATCTGGTATGTTGGCGGCTTTCACGTCTTTCAAATTTAATTGAAGCGATGTGCGCCCGTTATATTCGTTCACTTCCAGCGTGTACATCAAATCCAAACGCGGTGGCAGGTTCGCCTGCAAATTCCCGATGCGAAAACCGATGGCGTCAAAAGTTGTGCCACGCTCATCGTCCAAAGCCAGCTTGAGATGCCTGCCTTCCGAGCCGACCGTGTGCGAGGCTTTGACTTTGACATCCCGCGAGACAAACACCGGGTCAGGATTTCCATAACCGGTTGGCTCGAAATATTCAAGGTGCTCGAGTAACTTAAAATTCAATTGTGAAAGCGGAACTTCGACATCTGCCGTCATGGTTGGACGCAGGTCTTCCTTGCTCAACTGCGCTTCAGCAATGGACTTCAAGCGAGTCACCAGTTCTGACAGTTTTTCGTTGCGGACGGTGAATCCTGCCGCGGCGCGATGGCCTCCGTGACGAACGAGCAGATCGGCGCATTGATCGAGGGCGTCGGTGATGTGAAATTCAGGGATGG
>JAKBYW010000268.1:0-4142 GCA_021840275.1 Chloroflexota bacterium
GGATCGTGCTCGTCCCCGAAGACCGGCACCACGAAGGGCTGGTGCTAACCGGTTCGGTGGCGTACAACCTCGCTTTGCCCTGGACGCGCGAGTGGGTGCGGATTGTCGGGTTCGACCGCCGCCGCCACTGCCTCCGCCGCCACGGTTGCTGGAGGTGTCAAAATATCGGATGTATGTCCAAAACATTTTTCCATCCACGATTACGCCGTTCACAGCCAGTTGCGAATCAGGGATTTTTGTATCCAGCGGCACATCGGCTGGTGGATCGATGAGCGAATATTGCTGGTTGTTTCCGTCGCTTGAAGTCAAAGTGATTTGATCGCCGTCACGATGAAAATTTCCGGTGATATAAGACTCTGTGACGCCATCTGCGCTCCATTCATCGACATTGAATTTGCGGATGCCATTTTCAACACCGTATTGTCCGTGGGCTTGGACAAAAGCGTTGGGAGTCAGTTTGTCCATGCCTTGAATATTTTCGATTGCCGAAATTCCGTCGATCAGGATGAGCGCGGGTTTGCTTGAGTCTGCTGCCGGGTAGGATGAGACATGTCCGTAAATCGTGACAGGTTGATTGTCTGGATACTGGCGATGCCATTCCTGGGGTGTTGCCGTGGTGGGTGAATGACCGCTTTCGATCTTTCCCGCCTGAATAGAGTCGTCCAGCAGTTTTTGAAGCGCATCCTCTGCGCTGATGATGCCAAACGTGCCAACGGGGATTTGCCCATAATCCATCAGGCTGGCTTGAACACTCAACACCTGACCATTTTCATCCAACGCAACGTGCATAACAGAAAACGAAAAAAATTCATATTGCATCGGAATCCCATCCGGTGCGAGCGGTCTGACAACGTATCCGCCGCGCAACTCATCCGGTTCGATTTTGGAAGGAAAATCGAATCCATGTGATTTGAGAAATTCAGTGATGACCGCTTCTGCATTGGGACTTGATGTTTGGCCGAAGTCATTATTATTCTTGACAATGTCAGCAGTGTAAGTGAAATAGAAATTTGAATGGACGGATAGCATTTGCCTGCCGTCGGTGAATATGTAATCGGTTGTGTTTGGAATTTGTCCCGGTGCTGTGTAAACCTCGCTTTGGATTCCAAATCTTTGCGCGAGGGCACGCGCTTCGTCAAGAGTTGCTGGTTGATCTTTATTTAATAAATAAACATTTGCAATGACGGGTGATTGTGGTAATGGTTGTGCCAGATAAAGTTTCGAGCCGCGAAAGTTGTAGCTTTTTGCATTTGGCGTTGCTTGGGGTGTAGATAAACTTTCCTGTGATTGTGTGGACACGGGTGTCTTGCCTGCGCTCGGAATCGTTTTTGGTGCAAGCGAGCGAAATGCCCAATCCAAGGCGAGCAGTAAGAGCACTGCCGCGCCGACGAGTCCCAGTGTTGAAACAAGATTTTTAGTTTTGAACATGACAAACCTTTCCTTGGGTTTGTGTGCGTCTCTCAGTTGCGTTTCAAGGTTTGCTTTGAAGTGTGCCTCGAGCGTGATCTTCGCCGCGGCCTCTTCCAAAATTTCTTCGATCTTTTTTTCGCTCATTGTTCCACCTCCAATGTCAGGGAGGTTCGCTCGCGCAGATCCTGCAATCCGCGCGAGACCAGCATTTTTACGGCGGCTTCGCTTTTGCCAAGCACGCGTCCGGCTTCAGAATTTGTCAGCCCGCCGAAGAAGCGCAGGATAAGCGCTTCGGCACGCTCGGGACTGAGTCCTTTCAGCGCGCGCGAAATGGATTCAATTTCCAGACGATGGAAAGCCGCTTGGTCGGTGGCCGGTTCAGGGTTCGGGATATGAAGCGCGGCATCCAGCGGGACCTCGGGCCGGAGTCCGCGAAAGAAGAGGGCACACTTCTTTGAAGCGATTCCCATTAACCATGCGATAAATGAGCCGCTTCCGCGGTAAGTGTGAATTCTCTCCAACGCGGCCATGAAGGTTTGTGATGTCAGGTCTTCCGCGTCTTTGATGTTGCCGGTGTGTGCCATGTGATAACGATAGACGTTGTTCACGTAGCGGCGATACAACTCGCCGAACGCCTCGGTGTGAGTGCAAGCTTCGCGGGCTAAAACGGTTTCGTCTGCGGGCGGGCTGTTTGATTGAAGTTTCATGATCGTGGACATCTACCTCCTGCAATTGTGCGCACGTTGGTATGTTGCAGGGAAGGCCGAAAAAGTAACAGGGAAATTTTAAAGTAGGCCACGTTTCCCTCTTCGAGGACTTCGCAAACGTGACCTACAAGTGTGAACTACTGTTCCGGATAAACTTTCCACCCCAATTCATCCAATTTTGAAGTATCAATTTGATCGTCTGGCACATTGATGTGCAAAGCGTTTGCTTCGGCCAGTAGTTCGTTTGTTTCGCTGTCGTAAATCCCGGCCCAGCTTTCCGCCATCTTGGAGCGGATCTTTCCAGCCCTGCCGATGATTTTTAAAAGTTTGCCGACCGGCACATTTTTGCGATACTTGATTTCGAGTTTGCCGGTGAACATGAATCGCGGATTATCTGCATCGCCCATGTGGGCGCGTCCGCTGATCTCGTCGAGGATGGCGGCGACGATGCCGCCATGCAGCACGCCGGGATAACCCTGAAAATGTACGGGCGCGATGTAAGCCGCTTCGACCACGCCCGGCCCGGTTTCGTAGATGTGCAAATGCAAACCGACCGGGTTTTCGATCCCGCAGATGAAACACATTTTTGAATTAGGTTGTTTGATGGGAAATGTCATGCTGGTTTTTCTCCGGAGTGAATTGCGATGGTTCCAAACATCAAGCGTTTGAAATTTATATTTTTGAATCCAACCGCTGCCATGCGCGCGGCCAGTTCTTCGGCGGTTAAAAATCCTTCGGTTGAATCGGGTAGATATTCGTATGCATCACCGGTGCCGGAAATCAATTTCCCAAGCAGGGGAATGATGACGTGCATGTGGATCCGGATGAAGGGCGACAGAATATTTTTCTTCGGGCGGGTCGTGTCGAGGATGACAAACCGTCCGTCAGGCTTGAGAACGCGATATTGTTCCTTCAAGGCAAGATTTACGTCGATGACGTTACGCATCAAGAAACCGGAGATGACAGCGTCGAAGGTCGAATCTTTGAATGGTAGTTTCAATGCGTCGGCGGCGGAGAATGGCGGGTCGCCGGGTTTGCGTCCGACGCGCATCATTTCGAGGGTGAAGTCGGCGGCGGTGACTTGCGCTTGTGGATTCCGCTTCAGCGCCTCACGCGCCAGATCGCCGGTGCCCGCTCCGAGGTCCAGAAGCGAAGCGGACGGTTTGAGTCGCGCCAGCTTGATCACGGCCTTGCGCCAGCGGATATCCTGTCCGCCGGTCATCAAGTGATTCATAAAGTCGTAACGATGAGCGATGCGTGTGAACATGGATTGAACATACTGTGCGCGTACTTGTCCGGTAAGGTTGGTCATGGGTCTCCTGAAGTTTCGCCAATTGTAAACGCATGTTATGTGGCAGCCGATTAAACTTTGTTTGGAGTCGGCAGGCCAAACCGCACTGGCGCATGGCATTCTGTTTTGGTCGGAGTTGATTTTAAAGTCAAAAAATGTGCGGAGGTTATGATTTTGTAACTTCGTCGCTCGCTTGATCTAATTTCGTTAGTTCCTCCTCTGTCAATTTCCAACCAAGCGCGCCCGCATTTTGATGCGCCTGTGCAGCGTTCTTTGCGCCGGGGATGGGAAGCGTGCCTTTGCAGATGGCCCAATTCAATGCGACTTGCGAGTTGGACTTGCCGCCGTGATCCTGTCCGATGGCAGTCATCAGTTGGAGCAAAGGACCGATTTTCTTGAGCAGGTTTCCGTAAGATGCGCCGCGCGTTCCGGTGGGTGGATTTTCAGATGTATATTTTCCAGTCAGCATTCCCATTTCAAGCGGACTATATGCGATCAGGCGCACACCCAATTCTTTACAGCGCGCCAGCAGTCCGTTCTTTTCGATGGTGCGATCCAATAGACTATATTTAACTTGATTTGATGCGAGGGGGATGTGTTCACGTGAAAGTATTGAATATGCGCGCAACATGGCTGACTGGCCGAAATTGGAGACGCCCACTGTGCGCGTCAGGCCTTTATCAACGCAGACCGCCATGCCCTCCATCATTTTTTCTGGACTGAGTAGGGGAGTC
>JAKBYW010000269.1:0-4125 GCA_021840275.1 Chloroflexota bacterium
CATTAAGATTACCACATGGCGGCCGATCTCGACCAATCTCTTAGCCCGGTCTAAGGCAATTTCCGCCGTGCGTACGTGGGAAGTCACCGGTTCATCGAAGGTGGATGCCACCACTTCGGCGTCAACCGAGCGATCCATGTCGGTCACCTCTTCCGGGCGTTCGCCGATCAGAGCCACCATCAAATGCACTTCAGGATATTTGGTTGAAATGGAATTTGCAATATGCTTCAAAATTGTTGTCTTACCTGCCTTGGGAGGCGAGACGATCAATCCGCGCTGGCCGCGCCCGATGGGGGCTATCAGGTTGATGAGGCGCGAAGATAAAGTATCGTGATCAATTTCCAGATCGAAGCGTTTATCGGGAAAAATCGGGGTGAGGTTTTCAAAGATCGGTCGGCGTGTGGCCTCTTCCGGGTCGAGGCCGTTGACCGTTTCTACTTTTAGAAGTCCAAAGTGTCGTTCAGATTCACGCGGGGGGCGAACATGTCCAATCACCATGTCCCCCGAACGCAGATCGTAGCGGCGAAGCTGTGCCTGCGAAACATAAACGTCTTGATCGCTGATACGATAATTGCCCGACCTCAGGAAGCCAATGCCTTCGCTCATGATCTCCAGGATGCCGCCGCGCAATTCGATGCCTTCTTTTTGCGCTTCCGCCTGGCGTATCTGAAGAATGAGCGGTTCCTTCTTTAGGCGGTTGAAATTGGGAACGTTGAGATCTTTGGCTACCTTGCGGAGTTTTGCGAGTGGTTCGTTTTCAAGCTCTAGGATTTTCATGCGAGTTCAATGCCTTTTTGGAATGAAAATATTAGCCGGCGCCCCCATGGGTGCGGGCCGAGTTCACGATGGGTTGTGGGAAAGCGGGAATTCTTTCAAGATATTAATACAGGGTTTGATACGGGCAGAAGCCTTATATTATGGTTTGATTGTCAAAAAACAAAACTGGGGAAGTTACTGTATTATAGCACGCTCGTTCGAGAGGTGCAAGCAAATTATGCCGCGGCCAATAATCGATTCTGCAAATCCCATAAACGACGATAGAGAGTATCGCCTGCAAGCAAGTCTGCGTGCGTGCCGCGTTCGATAATGCGGCCATGGTTCATCACCAGGATTTCGTTGAAATGCTCCAGGCCTATGAGCCGGTGTGTGATGAGCAGGGTTGTCTTGCCCTGCATGGTCTCGAATAAAGTGTTCAGCACTTGCTGTTCCGTCAACGGATCGAGGTTGGCGGTAGGCTCGTCCAGGATCAGGATTGGCGCGTCCTTCAAGATGGCGCGTGCGATTGCCAGCCGCTGACGTTCACCGCCGCTGAGACGGACTCCCTGTTCGCCGATGAGCGTGTCGTAGCCTTTTGACATGGATGCAACCAGTTCATGGATTTGAGCCTTTCGCATCGCTTCCTCGACCTCGAGCCGGGTGGCCGTTGAACGGGCCAATTTCAAATTCTGAAGGATGGATGCGTTAAAGAAATAACTACTCTGTGAGACCACCGCGATCTTTTGACGAACCTGGTCTTGTGTGTAGCTGTGCAGCGAATGACCGCCTAATTCAATTTCGCCTTGGGAGTATTCCCAGAAGCGCAGCAATAAATTAATCAAAGTAGATTTGCCCGCACCGCTTGGTCCGACAATGGCAAGACTTTTGCCAGCTTGAAGATCAAAACTTATTTCCCGCAAAGCAGGCGTTTGCCGTGTTGGATAAGTGAATGATAAATTCGTAATTCGTTGATCGTAATTCGTAATCTGTGACTGATCACTGGTCACTGGCAACTGATCACTGACTGCTGGCTCCGCATCTACGATCTCGAACAATCGTTTTGCGGAAGCGCGCGTACTTTCCCACATCTGTGCGGCGAGTGGCAGAGGCGTGACGGCTTCAAAGGATGCCAGCGTAATCAGTGACAATGCTCCCAGCGTCACGCCTTCGATTTTCCCCGCGCTGACAAGTGGAATGGCGAGGGCAAGTATCGTCCACATGCCCATGTTCGTGAGCAGAACAGACATGCCAGAGTTGATGCCCGTAACGAGGGCCAGCTTTCGTTGTGCGTGGCCGACGGCTCGGCTGGAATTGTCAATGGCGTGTTGCTGGTCTGCGGCGCGGCCAAAGGTGAGGATGTCGGGCAGGCCTTGAATGCCGTCAACGAGGCGGGCTTGTAGTTCGGCGCGGCACGTCACGAGATTCGTGCCGGGGGCGCGGCTGAGTCTCTGGGCGAGGAGTGGCAGGAGCAGGCCGAGGCCGAGCATAAAGCCGAAGAGGGCGCAGCCGAGTCGGGCGTCGAAAGAGGCGAGGAAGAGTGACACAAAAAACGCGACGACGATTGCCGTCAACGGCGGAGCGATCACGCGCACGTATAAGTTTTCCAGCATGTTCACATCCGCGATGACGCGCGAGAGCAAATCACCGGCGCGGTATTCCATCAAGCGGGCGGGGGCGAGCGGCTCGATCTTTTCATAGAACCAAACGCGCAGGCGGGCGAGCAAACGGAAGGTGACGTTGTGCGAGACGAGGCGCTCGAGGTAGCGGAAGACGGCGCGCGTGATGCCAAAGAAACGCACGCCGACGATGGCGACTTCAAGTTCTGCGATGGATGGATGAAGCGCGGCGGCCGCGATGAGCCACGCAGATGAACCCATGAGCGCGACATTTGCGCCGATGGTCAGTGCGCCAAGTAAAACCGAGAGAGCCACCCAACTCCATGAGCCGTTGAGAAAATAAAGTAAACGATTAATGATTGGCGATTGGGCGTGTGAAGGTAAAGGATGAATGATGAAGGATGAAGGATGAAGTTCAAGGGCTGGTTCTGTTGATTGATGTTCGACTGGATGGTGAGATTCTGTTTGATGTGTGATGTTTTTATTCTCGTGAACATTAACCATCGTGGCGTAGACACCGTTTTGTGCGAGGAGTTCGCTGTGTGTTCCGGTTTCAACGATCTGACCCGCAGCAAGCACGATGATTTGATCGGCTTGAAAGATGGTGTTAAGCCGATGTGCGATGGTGATGACCGTGCGGCTCTGCATCAGGCGGCGCGTGGAATCTTCGAGCAGGCTTTCCGTCTCAGGATCGAGGCTGGAGGTGGGTTCGTCGAGGATGAGAAGCGGCGCGTCTTTTAGGAATGCGCGCGCGATGGCGAGACGTTGCGCTTCGCCGCCCGAAAGCCGCGCGCCGCCTTCGCCAATGATCGAGTCGTATCCTTGCGGGAGAGTTTGAATGAATTCATCCAAATGCGCGGCCCGCGCAGCGGCGACCATTTCTTCGTCGCTGGCGTTTGGCTTGCCCAGACGGATGTTGGCCGCAATGGTATCGTGAAAGAGATGTGGCTTTTGAGGTACCCAGGCAATGTTGTTGCGTAGTTCGTAATGCGTGGTGCGTGATGCGTAAAGTACGTTGATTTGGCCTGAGGTTGGTTGAATGAATCCAAGCAGAAGATTGACCAGCGTTGATTTGCCCGCGCCTGTTTTGCCGACAAGCGCGATGTGTTGTCCGCGTTGGATTGTCAGGTTTATATTTTCAAGTGCCGGAGTGGTTTCGTTGGGGTAGGTGTAGGAAACATCCGTGATGCGTATTTCGTAATCCGTAACTTGCAAGTTGCTATTCGCTGATGGCTGTTTACTGATCACTGATGACTGATCACTTGGAATCGGTGTATCAAGAATCTCAAAGATGCGGCGCGCGGCAGTTGTACCTGCCATGCCTGCGTGGAACCGTGTGCCCAACATGCGAAAAGGCAAATAAAATTCAGGCGCAAGGATAAGCAGGAAGAAGGCCTGCTGGAATTCCATTTTGGAATAAAGCAGGCGCAAGCCTATCTCAACGGCGATGATGGCGATGCTGAGCGTGGCAAGTAATTCCAACGCGAGCGCGGAAAGAAATGTGACGCGCAAGACTCCGAGCGTGGTGTCGCGGAACTGGTCGCTGACACGGGCGATGTTCTTTGTGTGCGATTTGGATTGGCCGAAAAGTTTGAGCGTGGTCAGGCCTTGCAGGCTGTCAAGAAAATGCGCCGAGAGTCGGCTCAACATTTCGTATTGTTTTTTTGTAACTGCTTCCGCGCCTTTGCCAATCATGATCATGAAAAATGGAATCAACGGCGCGGTGATGAGAAAAATAAAACCTGAGAGAAGG
>JAKBYW010000270.1:0-4116 GCA_021840275.1 Chloroflexota bacterium
AAGGAGAGAAAACAAAATGAACATCATTGCGAATATCGTCGTTGCCATCGTCGGGATTTTGCATATCGGCTTCCTCATCCTTGAGATGTTCCTATGGACGAAGTCTTTTGGGTTGAAAACTTTCAACATGACCAAAGAGGTCGCCGAGTCGTCCGCCACGCTGGCCGCCAATCAGGGACTCTACAACGGATTCCTTGCCGCGGGTTTGTTCTGGGGACTCTTCTCCGGCATGGACTTGGTCAAGATTTTCTTCCTCGTCTGCGTCTTGATCGCGGGCATTTACGGAGGCCTGACCGCCAAACGATCCATCCTTTATATGCAGGCGTTTCCGGCCTTGATCGGGTTGATCCTGGCTTTTCTTTGGCTGTAATTTCAGAAATAAACACAAACGGAGTCTCACAAGATTTCGAGACTCCGTTTGCTGATTTTAGTTGACTCTGAGATAGGTTTCTTGTATAGTAATAGCAAGCTTTCCTACCATCAATGGGGGATATATGGCATTGACGCCAAACGTTATTTTGACGTTTCAGTAGAAGCCTGTTTATTATTCTGTGAGTTTGACGCCCAATCTCATAACTACGATTACGATATTTATGAAAGCCTTGACAGCACACAAAGCCAGCGGGTAGGCCATCGAAACGGTATTACTGTTCGAGACTTGGATACATTTGAAAGATTGAGTAAATATTACGGACACAGCAAAACAAAGTGGCGTTCTGGAATCAAACATGATTGTTCGGATGTAATGGAATTTCAAAAAGTGGGTGAAGGTTATGTTAATGGATTAAGTGAAATTGTAGAAGTTGAGCCTGCTTATCTTTATCCGTTGTTAAAGGGTTCTGATGTCGCCAATAATCGCATTGAGAAGACAAACCGCTATACTCTTGTCACGCAAAAAGCCGTTGGCGAGCCAACCAGCCCAATAAAAAAAACTTGCCCCAAAAACCTGGGATTATCTGGAATCCCATACTAAATATCTGGATGAAAGAAAAAGCAGGATTTACCAGGATAATCCTCGATTTTCAATATTCGGTGTAGGCCCTTATACTTTTGCACCGTATAAAATAGCAATTTGCGGTCTTTACAAAAAATTAGAGTTCCGCTTAATTCGCCCGATGGGAGGTAAACCAGTGGTATTTGATGATACAGTCTATTTTTTGAGTTTCAACACTGAGCAGGAAGCAAACAAAATTTTCAGTATCTTATCTTCGCCTTTAGCAAGAGATTTCTATTCCGCCTTGATTTTTTGGGACGAAAAACGCCTTATAAAGAGCAGTGTATTGAACAGTCTAAATTTACAGCAATTCGAAAGCACGCAGATTCTCACGCTGTTTTAGTCGGTTTTGGCAAAAAGCCGGTTAACACCTCATGCAGCAACTGTCTTGACTGTCAAGGCAGTTGCTGTGTTTTTATGGCGATCAGAACGAAAAGATTCACGCTGGCGCTGCGTTGCCAATCCGGTCATCGCACACTATAATTCAATGGATAAGAGGCGATCTGGATACTCAAAACATTACACAACCGCTGGATGACGATTCGACCACCCCCCGCCGTCAACTGCAATCTGGCACAACGCTCGTCAAACGCTATAACATTCAGGAAGTGATCGGCGTAGGCGGGATGGGATCGGTGTATCGTGCCCGTGATATGCACTTCCCAAACGTTACGAAGCTGGTAGCCGTCAAGGAAATGATCAACATGGCACCCGATCCGTTGGTACGCCGGACCATCGTCCAGAATTTTGAGCGTGAAGCCAACCTGTTGGCCACGCTCAACCACCCGGCCATCCCTCGCATTTACGATTATTTCAGCGAGGACGATCGCTCGTATCTCGTACTGGAGTTCGTTCACGGCAAAGATCTGGAAGCCATCATCGGCGACACAAACGGCTTCCTGCCCGAAGAACAGGTGCTTGGGTGGGCCATCCAGTTGTGCGATGTGATCTCCTTCCTGCATAACCATAAGCCTGACCCGATCATCTTCCGTGACTTGAAACCGTCGAACATCATGATCAACAGCAGCGGCGATGTGATCCTGGTGGATTTCGGCATCGCCAAGACGTTCCAGTCTGGACAAAAAGGAACGATGATCGGTACCGAAGGCTATTCCCCGCCCGAACAATATCGCGGCGAGGCCACGCCGTTAGCGGACATCTACTCCCTGGGCGCGACGCTCCACCAGGCCTTGACGCGCCGCGATCCGCGCCTTGAGCCGCCGTTCTCCTTTGCCGAGCGGCCTCTGCGTAAGATCAATTCCCGCGTCTCACCGGAACTGGAAGCGGTCATCAATACCGCCTTGCAATACAATCCGTCTGAACGTTTTTCCGGGGCCGCGGAAATGAAAGAGGCCCTGATGAACGTGGCGCGCAAGACCGGCGCTCTTTCGAAGATCGCCGCTACATCCATCGCTACGGCTGGCGGCATCAAACCGATTTGGACATTCAAATGTGAAGATGAAGTGCGCAGCACGCCTTTGCTGCATCAGGGCGAGCTGTATATTGGATGTTACGACAACAATTTATATGCCCTCAGCGCGGCCGACGGTAAATTCCAGTGGAAATACGCAGCCGATGGGGGCATCGTCTCACGGCCAGTCTATTATGAAGGCAATGTTTACTTCGGTTCGGAAGACCAGCGCCTGCATGCCGTCAGCGCACGTACGGGCAAAGTTGTGTGGACCTACTCAACCGAGGGGCGCATTCATTCATCGCCGCGCATTGCAGATGGTCATGTCTTCATCGGTTCAGACGACCAGGCGCTTCATGCTGTGAACCTGACCACGAGTCGCAGTATCTGGAAGTTTGACGCCGACGATCAGATCCGCTCGACGCCTTTCATCGCAAACGAACTGATTTACTTCGGTTCGGAAAGCGGCGCCTTCTACGCGCTGGATTTTCGCGGCACGATGAAATGGCGATTCCAGGCCAAACGCTCGATAACATCCTCGCCCATTGCCGTGGGGCAATCCATTTTCTTTGCGTCAGTGGATGGCACCCTCTATTGCCTCGACGCCCGCAATGGCTGGGCCATCTGGCGCTATCGTCTTGGCAAAGGCTCGGTCTCATCGCCCGCGCTTTCAGACGATTACGTTTTCGTTGGCGCGGCGGACGGCTTTATCTACTGTGTCGAAGCGCGTACCGGCAAAGAGCTTTGGCGTTTTCGCACTGAGCATCAAGTCACCAGCTCGCCCGTCGTATACAAGGATGCGGTCTATTGCGGTTCTGTGGACGGTAATTTATACTGCCTTGAATATCGCACAGGGCGTCAACGCTGGAAATTTGAGACAAAGGCCGCCATCATCGGCTCGCCTGTTGTGTTCGATGATATTGTTTATATTGGCTCGACCGATCATCAGGTTTATGCTTTGTTGGTCTGACTAAAGGAGTTCTGCATGGTTGATTTTTTTCGTAGGCTATTTGGCGGCAGCGGCGGGGAGGCGCCTGGTGAAGGCGCAACTACCACGCCTCTTTCAGACCAGCACATTCAATCCATTGTCAACAACCAGAACATACAATTTGAGACACAGCAACTGATCGCCGCCATTGGTCAATCAATGGGGAAACAGCGTGAACATAACGAAGATAGCCTGGTCGCCATCACGGCCACGCTGGCCGGAAAAGCATCCAACATCCCGTTTGGGTTGTATATCGTTGCAGATGGCATGGGCGGACATCAGTTCGGCGAAGTTGCCAGCAACGCGGCCATCCGCGTTGTCTCCGGGCATATCATGCGTAAGTTTCATCCTTATCTTTTCATGGTTCCCACACAACAACCGGAAGAGTCGCTGCAGGAGATCATGGAAAGCGCCATCAAAGAATCGCACCGTGTGATCCAAAAGGACGCCCCGGGAAGCGGCACAACCATTACGGCCGCGCTGATTGTCGGCCAGCAGGTGACCATTGGTCACGTCGGCGATAGCCGCGCCTACGCCATTTATCCGGCAGGACGGCTGGAACAATTGACTCGTGATCATTCCCTGGTTAAACGCCTCGAGGAACTCGGTCATCTCAACAAGGAAGAAGCCGCCAACTTTCCGCATCGTAATGTACTCATCCGCGCCCTTGGCCAGGGCGATGCCCTCGAAGTGGACGTGTTTACCATTCCCTTCCCGCAAAAA
>JAKBYW010000271.1:0-4066 GCA_021840275.1 Chloroflexota bacterium
TGCGACATGATGGCGTTCTCCAGATCCTGACTCGAAATCCACTCGCCGCCGCTCTTGACCAGGTCCTTTGTGCGGTCAACGATCTGCACAAAACCTTCGGGGTCGATCGTAACCACGTCGCCGGTGCGGAACCAGCCGCCCATGAATGAATCAGCGCTGCGTTCATCGTTGTAGTAACTGCTGACAACCCACGGGCCTTTCACTTGTAATTCACCGAAGGCCTTGCCATCCCATGCAACCTCCTTGCCCGATTCATCCACCGCGCGGATTTCCACGCCGGGCACAGATGTGCCTTGCTTGGCGCGAATGGCGAAACGCTCTGCTTCAGGAAGATCAAGCTGATAGCTTTTCAGGCGGCTTACCGTGCCCAGCGGCGACATTTCAGTCATGCCCCAGGCGTGCATCACTGTTAGTCCATGTTTCTTCTCGAACGCTTCGATCATGGATTGAGGTGCGGCCGCGCCCCCGACGATCATGCCGCGCAGACTGCTCATATCGTATTGTTCTTTTTCCAGCAGGCCCAAAATTCCGAGCCAGAGGGTCGGCACTCCGGCCGTCAGCGTGACTTTCTCGGCTTGAATCAACTCGGCCAGATCGCGCGGCTGCATGTGCGGACCTGGGAACACGAGCTTAGTTCCCAGCATTACGGTGGCGAACGGCGTGCCCCATGCCAGCACATGAAACATCGGCACAACCGGCATGAAGATATCGCGTTCCGAAAGCCCAAACGAGTCGGTCATGCTCAGGCCAAGGCTGTGCAAATAGATCGAACGATGCGAGTAGACCACGCCTTTGGGGTTACCGGTCGTGCCGGAGGTGTAACACATGGCGGCGGCATCGTTCTCGTCCAGATGCGGCCAGGGATAATCTGGGCTGGCACCCGCCAGCAGGTCTTCATAAGCGTAAACCGGCTTAAGCTTGGTGCCTTCGGGGACTTTGTCACCCATAACGATGTAATGTTTTATGTTCTTGAGATGCGGAGCAAGTTTTTCAATGGCGGGCAGGAGTGTCGGGTCAACGAATAGAACTTGATCGTCCGCGTGGGCGAGAATATAGATGATCTGTTCAGGCGGCAGGCGCAGGTTGATCGGGTGCAGCACCGCGCCCATGCAAGGCACCGCCCAATAAAGTTCGAGATGGCGGGCATTATTCCAGGCGAAGGTCGCCACGCGGTCGCCGCGCTTGACGCCCAATTTTTCCAATGCGTTGGCGAGCCTTGCCACACGTTCAGTCATTTGTTCGTAGGTGAAACGTTCCAGTCCAGGTCCCGCCTTGGTGACGATTTCCTTTTTGGGAAAAAGCCGTCGTGCCCGCTCCAGCAACGGAGTGAGCGTAAGCTGATAGTCCATCATTTGTCCTTGCATAAGAAGCCTCCTGTGTGGCGAAAAATTGTGTGGTGCACACTTTCGTTCAGCGAGCCTTGTACTCAAATTGCAAAGAAATGGAATTTATTTTTCGCTAGTATAGCACATGGATGTTATCAGCGAGCCGAAATTTTATTCTCCTGGAAGTGGACTTACGTCTTTGCGAGGGGTGCTCTTCCCCGCCTGTCCTGGCGGACTAGGCCAGGGAAGCAATCCCCGCCTTTGCGGGGGAGATTGCTTCGCCGCTCGGTACGCGGCTCGCAACGACGTATAAGTTAGCCACTCCAATTCCCCTTTAATCTTGCCATGATTCTCGAAACGCTTTGAGTGTAATGAATGTCTTCATTGGTAACATCCAGGCGGAGGATGCGTGGGGCTGGAATCGTAGTCAACCACTCGTCCACGAAAAAGTTGAATAACGCCGTATCTTCCACGGACGCGATGTTGATTCTGTTTCGAGAAGCCAATCTTTGTCTGACGGTTTCTTCGGGAGCGCTCAAAGCAATGACGAGGTCGGGAGGCGGGAGCAGTTCGCGGGTCAGCGAATAGAAGCGGCGGCACAAATCAAACTCTGCATCGTTGAGAAAGCCTCGGGCGTGGAAAAGCCGCGTGAATCCGTGGAAGTCCAGATCGAGGCCGCCGTCGGTCAGCGCAATATGCGGCGAGGCGCGCAAGCTTTTTTCCTGTTCGGCGCGCAAGAGCAGATAGTCGAGTTGGTTGGCGAGCGCATAACGCGTATCCTGTTTGTCTGTGCCAGGCGCGCTTCCGGCAAACAATGATTGAAACGGTCGTTCATCATGGCGTTCATACGCGGCCGCAAAATCATCGGCGTTGTTCAATGCCCGCATGAGCGTGGTTTTGCCTACCCCGCTTGCGCCGACGATGGCGATCAGTCTGGCCATTACGCCCGCGGCTCCACGCTGGCTGTTTCAGATTGGCTCAGTTCACCGCGCGTCAATAACATCACAGCCGCCAATATCAGCGCGCCGCCGATCAACGTGGCGACGCCAAGCGTTTCGCCGAATAACCAGGCCGCCAGCAAAACAGTTACGACCGGTTCAAGCGTGGAAAGCATGGACGCATTGGTCGGGCCGATACGTTTGAGTCCCGCCAAAAAAGCGACCACCGGTATCACCGTCGCGACGATGACCACGCCTCCCACCACACTCCAACCGGCCCCCGTTCCTGGAAAGTGCGCCCCGCTGACGGCGGTCGCCGCGCCGTAGACCAATCCCGCGGATGCGAAAATGATCGTCGAAGATTGCACCGCCGAAACCTGTTTCATCACATCCGTCCCGATGATGATGTAAACTGAATAAATTGCCGCGGCAGAAATGGCAAACAAAATTCCCAGCCATTGACCGCCTTCAGGGTGGACTGTCAGCGCCGCGCCGAGCGTTGCCAGTGAAAGCGCGATGATCTTGAGACGCGTAAATTTTTCTTTGAGAAAGATGGTGGAAAGGATCGCGACGAAAGCCGGATATAGATAAAGTAAAAGCGCCACCAGTCCCGCCGACGCAAATTGGATGGCGGTCAGATACGAAAAAGATTGACCGACGTAGCCCAGCGCGCCCATGCCGATCAGTTGTGCCAGAATCCGTCCGCGCGGGATTGATTCGCGGCGGATGAAAAGCAAAGCTCCCATCAACAAGGCGGAGATCGTGAAGCGCAGAAAGAGGAGCGTGAAAGTGTCCATGCCGTCGGCGTAGGCGTAACGGCCAAAGATGGCCAGTGTGCCAAATGACGCCGCGGATATGGCGATGAGCAGGACGCCAATGAACCGATTCATTTGATCAACATGCCTGCGATCAACGCGCTGCGAGGAGCCAGGCTTGGAATGTGGATGTACTCTTTATCTTTCTGATGCGCGCCAGCTCCGATCGCGCCGAAGCCGTCCAAAGTTGGCGCGAGTTGAGCTGTGAAACTGCCGTCCGAGCCGCCGCCGACGCGCGCGGCGCCAACGTCGAAGCCAAGCTCATTTGCAATTTTCCTGGCTTCATCGAACAGTTTGAGCGAGCCTTCAGTTGGTTCCATGGGCGGACGGTTCAATCCGCCGCTGATCTCATAGCGCGTGCCTTCCAGCGGCTGGATGGCACGCAAGGCTTTATCTGCGCGTTCGGCTTCATCCAGCGACCAGATGCGTAAGTCCACCTCCAGAGTCACATGATCCGCAACGACGTTGGACACTGTCCCGCCTTGAATGACATTTGGTCCGAGCGTTGTACCTTTGTCCCAATCCTGCAGCTTGACCAGTTCAGAGATCAGATGCGCGGCGCTGACGATTGCATTTCTTCCGTTCTGCGGTTCGAGTCCCTGGTGTGCGGCCTTGCCGAAAATATTGAATTTATATTCGCCCACGCCTTTGCGCGCGACCTTGAGATCACCGTTCATGAATGGAGGTTCCAGCACAAGCACGGCCTGCGCTCCTTTTGCCAACTCTTCAATAAGAGGCCTTCCGACCTCCGAGCCGGTTTCTTCATCCGACGTAAGCAGAAAGTCAATGCTCACAGAGGGTGTCCTTCCAAGTGACTTCAGAGCGCGCATTGCCCAAAGCGCCTGGACAACGCCCGCCTTCATATCGTATGTGCCCGGGCCAAAAGCCTGATCGTCCTTGACCGACCAGACATCCCTCCACAAACCGACGGGATGAACCGTGTCGATGTGCGCCAGGAACACGATCCGCTCGCTGCTTTGACCTTGAA
>JAKBYW010000272.1:0-4059 GCA_021840275.1 Chloroflexota bacterium
TTGAACGTTGCGATACGCCAGCCAACCGAAGAACAAACCGCCCAGCGCAACAATCAATGAAGTTGCGAGCGGAATAAAACTGAATGGCGCAGCTTCGGGCATTACAGCCAGAGTCGAACCGACAAATTCATGGAACCAGTTCGGGATGAGTCCGCCGAGGCCGGGGAAGTGTTCAGGAATGCCGATCCAGCCGTAACCAATGGCAAAGACTGAGAGAACAATCAGCGGGAGAGTCATCGTCCACGGAGTTTCGTGCGCGTGTTCAGCTTCCTTCGTGCGAGGCCCGCCGAGGAAAGTCAATGTGATCTGGCGCATGGTGTAGAACGCGGTCAGGAAGGCCGCCAAAGCCAGGGTAACGAAAACCGCCATGTGTCCGCTGCCAAACGCTTCTGCGAAAATTTCATCCTTCGACCAGAATCCAGCCGTCAAGACCGGGAAACCGGAAAGCGCAAATCCACCAATCAGAAAAGTCCAAAACGTGATCGGCATCTTTTTGCGAAGTCCGCCCATGTTGAACATATCCTGCGGATCAACATCATGATTGCCTGTGTGCAGAACGCCGTGCTCCATTCCATGAATGACCGAGCCGGAGCCGAGGAAAAGCAGAGCCTTGAAAAATGCGTGCGTGACCAGATGGAAAGCCGCCGCTACGTACGCGCCTGTTCCGAGCGCCGCGATCATGAAACCGAGCTGCGAAATGGTCGAGTAAGCAAGAACGCGCTTGATGTCGTTCTGCGCGACGGCAATCGTAGCGGCGAATAAAGCCGTGAACGCGCCGATGAACGCCACAAACGTCATTGTCCTGGGATCAAGGCTGAGAAGCGGGAACATGCGGATGACCATGTACACGCCTGCCGACACCATCGTCGCGGCATGGATCATGGCGCTGACCGGCGTCGGGCCTTCCATCGCATCCGGCAGCCAGACGTGTAACGGCCACTGCGCCGATTTGCCGACCGTGCCGATGAAGAGCAGCAAACCGATCAAGCCCGCCGCCGAAAGTCCGAGGACCGGCGTGGGAACGGTCGCCAAAACGTGCAAAGTATTTGCGGTGAAAATTTCACGGTAGGAAAGTGTGCCTGTCGCTGAATAGAGGAAGACAATTCCTAAAAGCATGAACACGTCGCCGACGCGCGTGGTCATAAAAGCCTTGACCGCCGCATCGCGCGCCGAAGGCTTGGCATACCAGAAACCGATCAACAGGTACGAACACAAGCCCATGATCTCCCAACCAACAAATAAAGTAAGCAGGTTATCGGAGAGAACCAGCGTGTACATGCCAAAAGCGAACAGTCCCAGGAAAGCAAAGAAGCGCGAATACATCGGCTCGATGGACGGCACGACATGCTTGTGCCCATGTTCTTCAACTGTTGCGCCGTGCGGCGGCAGACCGGGGTGGTCATGGTCGCCGGCGGGCTGTCCGAAATTTTGATAGCCCACACTGTACAGGAAGATCATAAAGATCGTCCATGCCACGAAGAACAGGACCACAGCCGAGAGCGGATCAACCAGCACGCCGATCTTCAACCACGTGTCCGCAGTTGGGATCCAATTGATGGCGGAAGCAAAAGGTATCTTGCCAAGTTCATGCGCGCCGAGCGCGCGCACAAAAACGATCATCGCGCCAAGCCACGAAAGGCCCGCCGCACCAACTGCCACCGTGTGGCTGAGCGTCTTATTTTTATTCGTGAACAACACGATCAAAAAGAACGCCAGGATCGGGGGTAATGGAATTAACCAAATCAATGTTTCAGTCGTCATAACGCTCCTACCACTTCAGCAAATCAATTTCATCAGCGATGACGGTGTTGCGCCGGCGGTAAACAGAGATCACCAGCGCCAAACCAACAGCCACTTCCGCGGCAGCTACTGCGAAGACAATGATGGCGAACACCTGCCCCGCCATGAGTGAAACATCACCGTAACGCCAGAACGCGACAAGGTTGATATTCACCGCGTTGAGCATCAGCTCCACGCCGAGCAAAATTGCAATGGCATTCTTACGAGCCAACACACCGAACAAACCAACGCTGAACATAGCCGCTGAAAGAATGAGATACCAGGAAAGCGGAATCATCGCGGCCTCCTATTTCCGATTGAACGCGACATAAACCGCGCCCACCAACGCCGCCAATAAAAGAACGGACGCGACCTCGAACGGCAGGACAAAACCAGTGGGAGACGTTAGTGCATTACCCAACTGACCAATTGCGTCAAACCCGACGGGGATGTCGGCAGCAGTTTTCGAGAAGCCGCTCCAACTCTGGAGCATTCCGAACAGCCCGCCGAAAGTCAGCACGGCGATCAGAGCGCCGAGCCACCAGCCGCTGTTTGCTTGCACGCCTTCAAGTTGATCTTTGCGAGTCAACATAACCGCGAAGATGAACAGGGTCGCGATCGCGCCGATATAAATCACCACCTGTACCACCGCCAAAAATCCGGCGTTGAGCAGGGCATAAATGATCGCCACACCGAACAGCGTGGAGACCAGCCATAACGCGGCGTGGACAAGATTGCGACTCGTCACAACCATCAGCGCCGAGCCGAGGGTGACAACCGCTACGATGAGAAAAATAATTTGAGATGCTGTCATAGAATTCCTTTTTCGGAATCTGTTTTTACGTAATTCGCATTACGTGATACGTAAAGACAAACTCGATATTTATAAATGATGCATAACTTCCACAGTTTTCACGCCATCGATCTTTGCTCGTTCCCTGCGGCTGTACGAACGCACGATCTCCAGCGCGATCCACGCCACCAAAATGTTCGATAGGAACATGCCAATTGGGTAGATCCAGCCCGGGGTCCCGGCCAGAAGCGCATTCATTAACGCCGTCACCAACAAAAGCACAAAGGAAAGCGGTGTCAGAAATTTCCAGTTGAAGGCCAGCATGTGGTCGATGCGAATACGCATCATGGTGTACTTGACCCACATAATGACCCAATATCCGACCAAGGCTTTGGCCATCAAAATGATGATCGCCAGGAACGGGCTGACCTTCTCAAGTCCAAAGAAACGATAGCCGCCGAAGAACAAGATCGCCCAAAAGCCGCCGAAGGTCAGGGCATGCAGAAGTTCTCCAGCGTAGAACATGCCGAACTTCATTCCAGAATATTCGATGTTGTACCCGGAGACCAATTCCGATTCGCCTTCGGCCATATCGAACGGAGCGCGTCCCAGTTCAGCGATGGCGGCGATCAGAAAGATCAACGCGCCCAAAGGCGACAAGATGACATACCAGGTATTTTGCGCCTGAACGATTCCATTCATGCCCATCGTCCTGGCAAAAATGGTCGGGATCAACAACATCGCTACCATCGGAATTTCGAACGAGACCATCACGGCCACCTGACGAAACGCGCCGATAGTCGCAAATTTATTGTTCGACGACCAGCCTGCCATGATAATAGACAGCGTGCCGATTGCGCCCGCCGCGACAATGTAAAGCAAGCCGACGTTCAAATCCACGCCCAGCATGACGGGAGCCAGCGGGACAATGGCCCACAGGATCAACACCGACATCATTGAGAGCATTGGCGCGATATTGTAAACAACGCGGTCTGCGCCTTCAGGCGTGGTATCTTCTTTAATAAGAAGTTTGATAATGTCGGCAAATGGTTGAATCAAGCCAAATGGTCCTACACGGTTCGGGCCGAGACGATCCTGGAAGCGCGCCACCACTTTGCGTTCCAGCCAGACCAGGAAAATATCCAGCACCATCAGCAGAGAAATGAGAAGCAGCGTGCCAAGAAAAGCCACCAATACTCCGGCAATCACAGCAGGCATTCCCCAACCGGTGAAAATTCCGGTCAACCAGTCCGCGGCAATTTTGAGAGGGTCATTCCAAAAATTCATGAGTCACTCCTGTACACACAAAGAAAAGGCTGAAAGGATTTGTCCCATCAGCCTTCTCTTATAAATTACGATTTAATTACGCCCACTCCAGCATTCCCTTGCGCCAGGTATAAACCAACCCGGCAATCAGGATTACAACGAACACAATACCTTCCAAAACGGCGAATAAACCCAACTGACCGAGCCGCACGGCCCACGGG
>JAKBYW010000273.1:0-4040 GCA_021840275.1 Chloroflexota bacterium
ATCCACGGCGCGTTTTTGTCCGATCCGCGGCATCTGCTCGAAGGAAATCAAGAAGCCAAACGGTTTGTCAGGATTGATTCCTTTGAGAGTGCGACATGGGATTACTTGAGGGAATTGATTGTGTCTGCGTCGCGGTTTGATCCTTATTCTTTACGAACACAAAAATAATATTTTCTCATATAGGTATAATTGGCGCAAAGGTAAATATTATGAAACTTATTAGCGTTAACATTGGTGAAAAGCGAACACAGCCAAAAGGCGATGAACTGGAAACAACGGGGATTTACAAACTGCCGACTCGCGAACCTGTTGAAATAAAGTCACTTGGGATTCCACAAGATGTCATCTGCGACCAAAAGGATCATGGTGGACCCGACCAGGCGATTTATATTTATGGCAAATCTGATTACGATTGGTGGTCAGCGGAGTTGGGTCAAGAACTTGGGCCGGGAACGTTCGGCGATAACCTGACCATCAGCGAATTGGAAAGCACGCAATTCAATATCGGCGATCGCTTGTATGTCGGTTCAACGATTCTCGAAGTGACCGCACCGCGCATTCCATGTTCAACGCTGGCGAGGCGCATGGGCGATTCGCAATTCGTCAAGAAATATACTCGTGCTGCGCGCCCTGGTTTGTATTGCCGCATAATTCAAGAGGGAACTATTCAAGTGGGGGATGAAGTTAAAGTCGAACGCTATCAGGGCAAGACAAGTTCCATCGCGGATATCTTTCGCGATTATCATGACAGGCATATTAGCGCGGAACAATTGCGTCATCATCTCGATGCACCGATTGCAATCCGCTTGCGAAAGAATCTGGAAGAGCATCTGCAGAGAGTTTTGGAAAAGAATCAAGCTTGATTTTCATGCAGACGTAAAATTTTAAGTTGTAATTTTAGAAGATTTGTTCTATAATTGTGGCATCCACCTTAGATCAGGAGATGACCATGATCCCCTCAACTAAACTATCCCAATGCAAGTCAATGAGATCGAAGCAAAGACAGGCAAATCACTGGCAGAGCTGGCCGACATCGTCAAAAGGACAGGCCTGACCGACCCGGGCAAAATCCGCTGGATGCTTCAGCGTGAGTATCGGATCAGATACAACGAAGCCAAGATGATTGTGCAGGCCATACTTGAAAGAGCTGGATAAACATTATGATCCCGCGTCCGCGTTATCCCATATCCGATTTTTTCCGTGAAGCTCTCGACGCCCACGGATTTATCTTGCACGGCCAGATTACCAACAGAATAATTACATTGGCTGGATCACGCGCGCCAAATTGGAAGCCACGAAACAAAAGCGGCTAAATCAGATGTTGGATGAGTTGAAGCGTGGGGATGTTTATATGAAGATGAAATGGAATCCGAAATGAAAAGAGAGGGTCACTGCATCAGTGACCCTCTCTTGATTTAAAGCAATTTACTGTTTGATGGCGTCGCCGCTGGCGGAAACCATGTACCAGACTCCACCCGAGCCTTGTCCATTTTGGTCGCCGGGCGCAGAGTCACCTTTGAAGTAATAAAGTGGATGACCGTTATAAGTCACTTGCGTTGATCCATCTGCGCGCATGGTCGTGCCAAGCAGAGAGGCGTTCACGCCGGTCCCCGCGGACAGTTGTCCGGTCAGGGTGAGAGGCGGCCAATTGTTGGCGCATCCACCGGTACACTTGCTTGCGCCAGCCGGGTCGGTGGTTAACATATAAAGCGTCATGCCGTTCGCGGCTATCAGGAAGGCGCCTGAACCAACAGACAGTGCCTCGCCTCCGCCGCTGGGTGCCGGATTGGATGCAGTGGTCGCTGTGGGTTGCGCCACTGTCGGCTGGGCCTGGGGCGGATTTCCATAGTTGCCGTAACCAGAATTATCAGCCGGGGCTGTATCAGTTACAACAACGACGGGCGCAGTAGTCGCGCTTCCGCCTCCATTGGTGGCAGGTTCTGCGGTCGATGCGGGCGTGGCTGTGGCTTGTGGTCCGCATGCAGCAAGCAGAATCGCAAACGTCACAAAAAGGCTCAAAGTAAATTTGTTTTTCATGTTTACTCTCCTCCGATAAGAGTATATTGAGGCAGGCTTGCCTTCATTGATAATTACGCCCGCGCCTTTGCGATTGGATTTAGCTTATCTAAATTTTTGATGAGTAAAAATAAAAGCCCGCCATCTCAGGATGACGGACTTTGCCATCTGCCGATAGATCGAATTTTAAAAACCCACGCTCAGGATTTTGGGGCCGGTTAGCTTCGGGCTTCCGCCGGACGGTTCGAGCGTGATGCCGAGGCCGGTGAAGCCTGCCAGCGGCCCCGGCGAGGCGATCACTGCCATTACAAAAGGCTGGCCATCCTCCGGGACGAGAAATCCGCCGCTGGTACGATCACCTTTCGCATCAATCAACCACATCTGGTAAGTTTTCCCTGCAGGCGCTGGAGGCAAATGCCATGCGAAGACTGCCAGTAAATTTCGATTCCTATCAACTAACAGACTTCCCGAAATCCCGTTTTGATCGAAGGATACAGGTTGTGTTCCCGGATAAGCCAGCATGGCAATGGCTGTCTGTGCGGAATAATGTTGACTGCTCAATTCTGCCTGTTGTTGTTTCAGCGCATAGACTTGTAGAATTGAAATTACATTCAGCGCGAGCAACAGCACGAACGCGCCGGCGATGGCGACCTGACTCCAGGATAACTTGAACTGCGGACGCGTTGACTTTGTGATACTCGCAAGACGTTTTTGCAGAATCCGCTTCAGGGCCGGACGAGGGGCCTGGGGCGGCAGAGCCGACAGAAGTCCCGCACTGACGCGTTGATAGTCGGCTAGTTCCGCGCGGCAGGCTTCACAAGTTTGCAGGTGGGTTTCGAGCGCGGCGGTTTCATTCGCGTCCAGCGCACCTAATACAAATGCGGAGAGGTCCTCTTGGAAAGTCAGGTGTGGATCATTCATATTCTTTCTCTATTTCTAAATACGCTGACATGCAGGCATTTGGATTAATCTAACGCTCATCTTTCAACCACACGCGGCGCAAGGTTTCCATCGCGGCGCGCATACGGGTCTTGACTGTGCCAAGCGGCCAGCCCAACTCCTCCGAAATTTCGCTCTGGCTCATTCCCTGGTAATAAGCCAGTTCGATGACCTGCCTTTGATCCTCGGGCAGGTCATGCACAATAAAATACAAACTTTGCCAGCGGGCTTCTTCCGAATCCTGGCTGCCATTCGAAAGCAGAGGCCAGATGGTTTCAGGGTCTTTTGAATCGGAAAGAAGCGGACGGCGCGCTTCCATCCTTAAACGGTCAAGGGCGGTACGTCGTGCAATTGTCAGAAGCCAAACCAGAAATGGGCCGCGCTCTGCCAGATACAAACGGGCGCGGCTCCAAAATTTCAGGAATGTATCCTGTGTGACCTCCTCTGCCATCATTTCGTTGCCGAGGATGCGCAGAGTAAGCGCGTGGACACGCGAAGCGTAGTGGTCATACAAGGTCAGAAATGCCTGCTGGTCACCTTCTGCTACGCGTTGAATCAGGGCAGATTCATTCAACAATGGATCCACAAAATGATTTTACACGTTTTCAGCTAAAGGCGTGTATAAAAGGATGAGAGATTTAGAAGGCAAAATGGCAGACGGAGCAGTAAAATAGGCAGATGACCAAAAACAAAATCATCGAAAAGACAGCAGAGTATGTACGGCATGAATTCCAAAATGATAGCTCAGGCCACGATTGGTGGCATATTTATCGCGTCTGGAAGAACGCTATTACGATCAGCGAACACGAAAAAGCGGATTCTTTCATCGTCCAGCTTGCGGCCCTGCTGCATGACCTGGACGATTGGAAGTTCAACGACAGAGAGGATGAAACTCCGCAGCGCGCCAGGGCGTGGATGGAATCATGCAGCGTTGATTCCCACATAATTGAACAGGTTTGCGAGATCATCATGCACATTTCCTATGAAGGCGCGAATGTGGAGAATGAAATGAAAAGTATCGAAGGTTTCATTGTTCAGGATGCCGACCGTCTGGATGCCATCGGCGCGATCGGGATTGGCCGCGC
>JAKBYW010000274.1:0-4033 GCA_021840275.1 Chloroflexota bacterium
GCCAGTGAATATTTTGCAGTGAGAACCAGGTCAAGGGAAGGTTGAAGGTGTCGATGCTTATCCAGGTGGACAACCTTGTTTCTCCAATAAACCCAAATCTTGAAGGAAAAAATTGGATGTTATTGATCAGCAGGAAGGCCCTGACAGCCAGGTAACCCAACGCGGCCCCGGCAATGCTCACGAATACATGCAGAGGCTTGATTTTTTCGTCCTTGGCGATAAAACGCATCAGGATCAATTCCGGCATTGCCGCAAGCATCATCGAATGATTGCAAACACCCAAAAAACTTAGAACGCCAATCAGGATGGGGTTGGCGACAAACAGCAATGGAACGGTCAGCAGAAAGCTCAGGGGATCCGCCATTCCAATATTTGAAAATAAGACCGTAGTTAATGGATAAGTGATTAATAGAATTGAAAAGAGCAGACCGGGCAAATTGCCAAAAGCTCTGCGAGCAAGGAAAGCGAACAACACGTAACTGCCAAAGATCATTGCAAAGCATAGGATCAAAAACGCTGTTCGAGATGTCATTCTCGTGAAGTAGGCCAGAAGGGGAAGAAGAATATCCTCCTGATAGTAATTTGTGGCGCCAAGATCATAACGAGTCACAAATGGATTTTGGGACAATAGCTGATACCCTCCCGAACCATCCGGGATATTAACTCCAATAATCAGTGTAATGAGTATCAGGCCGCCTAACAACGTTATCCAATACCAGCGTGAAGCCAGTCCCATCGTACGAGCATAAAGCTTTTCAACAAGTATGGAAAATGTCATGTAATAATCCTCTGGAATATTTGAACCATTTATTTTTCCAGCCAGATGGTTACCGGCCCGTCGTTATGGATTTCCACTTCCATGTGCTCGCCAAATTTTCCGGTCCGAGTCGGGACGCCGTGGCTTCTCAGCAATTCGACGAAGCGCTTCACCAGCGGCGCGGCGACTTCAGGCAGCGCCGCATCGGTGAACGACGGACGGCGGCCTTTGCGCGCATCAGCATACAGCGTGAACTGCGAAACGACAATGGCCTCGCCCTTTACATCCAGCACGGACAAATTTGTTTTGCCCTGCTCGTCTTCAAAGATCCGCAGGTTGGCAACTTTCTCGGCCAGGAAGGTCGCCTGTTCCTCCCCATCGCCATGACCGATGCCCAATAAGATCAACAAACCTTTTCCAATTTTGGAAATGACCTGTCCATCAACTGTAACGCTGGCTCTGGAGACTCGCTGAATTAAAACGCGCATGATTGATATAGTAGGGGCACTGCGTCGCAGTGCCCCTACAAAAATTTTATGGGAGTTGAATGGCCTCACGCACTTCAGTCATCGTCTGCTGGGCGATGGCGCGCGCCCGTTTGGCGCCATCGTTCAAAACATCCTGAACGAGATCCGGCTTGACGTCGAGTTCGGCGCGTTTGGTACGGAACGGTTCAAGGCTTTTGTTCAGGTTGGCAGCAAAACGCATTTTACAATCCACACAACCGATGCCCGCGCGGCGGCATTCAACGTCGATCATGTCGACTTCATCCTGCGGCGAGATAATCTTGTGCATGGTGAAGACGTTGCACACATCGGGATTGCCCGGGTCGGTGCGTTTGATGCGCGCCGGGTCCGTGACCATTTCGCGCACGCGTCTGGTGGTCTCCTCGGGGGTAGCCGCCAACTCGATATGATTGTTCAGACTCTTACTCATCTTCTCTTTGCCATCAATGCCGAGCACCTTGAGGATCTTGGTGTTCTTCATCTGCGGTTCGATCAGCGCATTGGTTTTAAAGCGATAATTGAACGAGCGCACGATCTCGCGCGCAAACTCGATGTGCGGAGCCTGATCGATGCCAACCGGCACCACATCTGTTTTATAGAGCACGATGTCCGCCGTCATCAACACCGGGTAACCAACCAAACCATAGTTTATGTTTTCAGGCTGTTGGCGGATCTTCTCTTTGAAGGTCGGCAGGTCGGTCAGTTTTCCGAGTGGCGTGACCATGGATAGAAGCGTGTGCAGTTCCATCACTTCGGGCACATGCGACTGGATGAACATGATCGTCTCCTGCGGGCGGATGCCTGCGGCCAGCCAGTCGAGCGCCATCTCGTAAGTATTCTGCTTTAGATTAAGCGTATCTTCCACTGTGGTCAGCGCATGAATGTCCACAATGCAATAGACGCACTCATAATCATCCTGCAGTGCCACATAATTCTGGATCGCTCCCAAATAATTGCCGAGATGCTGGCGCCCCGTCGGGCGGGCGCCGGAAAAAACACGTCCCTTTTTTGCCATTCGACTTGTTATCCTTCCATCATTTGATGAATGAGACCCAACACCTCGCCTGCCGCAGCATGACGTTTGGTCTCGAGCTTGGAATAGATCAACTTTCCGTTCGCGCTGATCTCGAAGCGGCCACCGTCCGATGGAATGAGTGCCACGCTTTCGATCACGTGCTCATAATTCTTGAGCAATTCACTTACCAAGCCAACGGCCCGGTCTGTATAGTGTCAGATAGCACAATAAACGACCTCGATTTTGAGCATAAGTACCTTCCAGTTTAATATCAAACGTTAGAAAATTATAACATGCCGCATCCAAGACTATACATACGGTGGCGGTCGCGCTATAATCCGCCCTGCTGTTTAGTTAGTAAGGAAAGAAGGAAGAGTCCATGCCAATTTATACGTATCGTTGCGAATCGTGCGGAGTGCAGTTCGAACGTCATCAATCCTTCAACGATGCCCCCTTGAAGACCTGCCCGGAATGCCGCAAGAAGGCGCTCAAGAAAGTTATCACTCCAACCAAAATCATCTTCAAAGGTTCCGGCTTCTATGCCACTGACCACAAGTCTCCCTCCGGCAGCGGCCCAGCAAAATCTGCGCAGAAGCAGGATAAAGAAGAAAACAAGCCGGCTGAAAAGAGTGCAAAGACCGAGAAGGCCGCTAAAAGCGAAAAGAGCGAATAGCTTCCAAAAGGCGACGCTACTTGCGACGCTTTTTATTATCAACACAAAAATCGCCGACCAGGGGGAATACGGCGATTACACCTGTGAACAAAAAAATTCCACTGACGGGCTAAGAGCAAAACGTAATGGAAAGCAACAGTATAGGGGACCAATTTTATTGCACGGTCAGCCGTAAAACCAAGATTCCCTTCAATATTGAACTGAAGGGTATCCTTTGGCATTAAATTGAGATTGGTTATTTTCTGGTCGTCATCACGAATCCGGCAATGGCAAAGACCACACCTACGACCAGGGCTATGATCTGTTTGTAGCCAAAACCAGAAACGGCCCCGATCCCCAACGAGTCAGCAAAAAGCCCTACGACCAGCGCAACAATGCCGACCACCAACAACGTGATGCCGATCATCTTTTTATTGTTCATGACATCTTCTCCTTTTATTTTGAAATTTCAAACATTATATACGACGAGCCGATTATTCAAACGCAAAAGCAGGTGGAAGACCGGCATTAGGTATATGGCTGATCGCTATACATTTTCATAGCGAATATTAACATTGGTTTTGCCATTGCCAAGGTCAACACCTTGCACAACGATGGCCTGACCGCTTGGGTCGCCATCGAACACCAAGCTAAAGGTAGTATCAGTGATGGCCGTGTTGGCAGTCCGCTCGGTGAGGCCTTCTTTTGTAAACGCGTCGCGATAAAACTGAATGGTGTCCTTGAGACTCATGTTAGTCTGAAAGTTGATCGAGCCATTGCCCGTGTCGGTAAAGTTGCTGACATTATCCGGCATCGGGAATTTGGTGTTTTTCCCGTTATCACTTCCGCCGCTGGAACCGGCTGTCGGGCTTTCATTTGGGCCGCTCCCGGCCCCTCCGCCTCCGTTTGTGCTCACGGGCTTGTTAAACAGAGAGCAAGCGAGCGAGATCATTACCAATACAGTCAAACCAAAGAACCAGCGATATTTATTCATGGGTTATCTCCTCATATCGGTTAACTTGTCCCCAGTATAAGAGATTAAACCGATTTTGTCTTCGGTAAAGTCACATGAGGGTGGGCGTCAAAATTTGGGAGAACAACTT
>JAKBYW010000275.1:0-4030 GCA_021840275.1 Chloroflexota bacterium
GGACAAGAATTCGGTCTCCCCCAGCGACATGACTCGCCTGTGCGACGAACTTCGTCGTGACGTTGATTTTGTACTAATCGACTCCCCAGCTGGCATCGAGCGCGGCTTTCGGAATGCCATCGCTCCCGCGGACCGCGTGCTGGTTGTGACCAATCCCGAAATCTCTGCCGTGCGTGATGCTGACCGCGTCGTCGGTATTCTCGAAGCGGAGGAAAAACGTTCGACCGCGTTGATCATCAACCGCTTGAATCCTATCCTTGTCAAACAACATGACATGCTTTCGGCCGAAGATGTTTTGGATTTGCTTGGCATTCAACTGATCGGCATCGTCCCCGAAGACGAAGGCGTGATCGTCGGTTCCAATCGCGGTCTGCCTGTGGCACAGGATATGAAGAGCCGCGCTGGGCAGGCTTTTCGCAACATAGCCAAACGCATGCAGGGTAAAGATGTGGTGTTCATGGATTTTGATAAACAAAGCGGATTATGGGACCGCATCCAGAAGATGGCAGGCAAGAGATGATAAACTGGTTTGGCGGACGCAAGCGCAGCGCCGAGAGCGCAAAGGAGCGCCTGCAGTTGGTGCTCATCCACGACCGCACGGATTTATCGCCTGCGGAATTGAATTCGCTCAAAGACGAGTTAATTCAGGTAATCTCGCGGCATGTGGAAATTGACGCTGATGCCGTGCAAATTGATG
Source organism: Chloroflexota bacterium (assembly GCA_021840275.1). Taxonomy (GTDB): domain Bacteria; phylum Chloroflexota; class Anaerolineae; order Anaerolineales; family Villigracilaceae; genus Fen-1038. The sequence continues at coordinate 698 of JAKBYW010000275.1, forward strand.
TGGAGCATGACGGCCGCTCTCAACGTCTGGTGGCGGACATTCCCTTGCGGAGCATGACACGCCGCCGCGCCGGGTAAACCATGCGCGGTCTCTCCTGGCGCAATTTTGATTTCCTATTATTGGGCGCGGTCGTATTGGCCAGCGCCTTCGGCGCGATGATGATCCGCTCGGCCATTGCGGGAAACGCAGGCCTTTTGCCTTTGGGGAATCGTCAAATCTATTTCGCATTGATCGGGTTGGTAGTTATCGTGCTACTGGCCAGTATCGATTACCGGTATTGGCTTTCGCTTCATTGGCCGATTTACATTGTGATGATGGTTTTGCTCGCGTCGCTGTCTGGTTTGGGACAGGCTGCGTTCGGCGCGCAACGCTGGTTCCAGGTGGGTGTGCTATTCCTCCAGCCGACCGAGTTCGCCAAGATCGTGCTTATTTTGGTTCTCGCCCGTTATTTGGAAAAGAGCCAGAACGAACCACGCAATTTGAAATGGCTTTTGATGAGTCTGGTCTGGGCCTGGGGTCTCGTTATTTGGATTTTACTCCAGCCGAATTTGTCGAACGTGGTCGTCAGCATGGTTATCTGGGCCGGCATGATCTGGATGAACGGCGTGGATTTGAAACAGATTGCCCTGCTGTCCCTTTCTGTTGTCCTGCTGGGCGTGCTGGCTTTCCCATTTCTCCAACAATATCAGCGTGACCGCGTGCTGACTTTTATCCGCCCAGATCCAAACGCCACGCAGGGCGCGACTTATAACGTGCAACAGGCTTTGATTGCCATCGGTTCCGGCGGTTTATTCGGCAAAGGGTACGGTCACGGCACGCAAACCCAATTGCGCTTTTTGAAGGTCCGCCACACAGACTTTATCTTCTCCGCTACGGCTGAAGAGTTCGGACTGGCGGGAGCCATTCTTATCATCCTGATGGAAGCCTTTGTTGTCTGGCGCTGCTTCCGGGCGGCGCAAAAAGCCCGGGACGTATCAGGCGCCATGATCGCGTTCGGCGTTGCCATGTTATTGTTCTTCCAAGGCGCAGCGAACATTGCCGTGAACCTGCGTTTGATCCCGGTTTCGGGTTTGCCTTTGCCTTTTGTCAGTTATGGCGGTTCCGGTTTAATGTCGCTGATGGTCGGAATTGGTCTCGTTGAAAGCGTTGCCATGCGGCATAAGTCAATGGACTTTTGATTTGGTTTTGTTCCGAAACATCAGCTTCTAATTCTTTGCTTCAAAATTTCCCTAGAAAGGCTTTTGCATGACCGATTACACCCAACCCGCGCGCGCACGTATGGCGCCCTCTCCGACGGGGCATTTTCATCTTGGCGGCGCGCGCACAGCTTTATTCAATTATCTGCTGGCCTGCAAGACGGGCGGAAAGTTTATTTTGCGGCTTGAAGACACCGACCTCAAGCGCACCGTTCCCGGCGCAGAGCAGGAAATTATGGACAGCTTGCACTGGCTGGGACTGAACTACGACGAAGGCCCGGATGTTGGCGGGCCGTACGGACCATATCGCCAAACTGAACGCCGCGATATCTATGCTCAGCACGCAAAAATGCTGGTCGATAGCGGCCATGCTTATCCTTGTTTCTGCACACCCGATCGTTTGGAAAAAGTCCGGCAGGAGCAACAGAAGCGCAAGGAGACAACACATTACGATGGCACCTGCCGCAAGCTTTCTCCCGACGAGGCCGCGCGCCGCATCGCAAACGGAGAAAAGCACATCATCCGATTCAAGATGCCACAGGAAGGCGCGACCACCGCACACGATCTGCTGCGCGGCAATATAGTCATCGAAAACAAGAACCTCGATGATTCTGTCATCCTGAAAACCGACGGACTGCCCACATATCATCTGGCCGCCATGGTGGATGATCACCTGATGAAGATCACGCACGTCTTCCGCGGTTCAGAATGGCTCGGAACTTTTCCACTGCACGTCAACATCCTGCGCGCCTTCGGCTGGGATGAGCCGAAATGGGTGCATCTTTCGGTCTTTCTCAAGCCGAGCGGCAAAGGCAAAATGTCCAAGCGCGAAACGGCGGACGCCATCAAGGACGGCTATTCCATTTTCATCAAGGATATGCAGGACCTCGGCTTCATTCCCGAAGGCCTGCTCAACTGGATGGCGCTGATGGGCTGGGGCATTGCCGAAGGTGATGTGCTGACGCTCGATGACATGATCGAAAAATTCAGTCTCGAACATTTGAATCCCGCGCCTGCCGCGATCAACTTTGCCAAGCTCGATCACTTCAACGGGACGCACATCCGCCTCTTATCGACCGAGGACCTGGCCGCACGCATCAAGCCTTTTCTCACGAAAGCCGGATGCAACGTGGACGATGCCCTTCTCCTGCGGATCACGCCGCTCATCCGTGAGCGCCTGGTCACCCTCGACGACAGCATTGGCTTTGCGGGCTTCTTCTTCAAAGAGACAGTGGAACCCAACCCTGCCGAACTTATCGCCAAGGGACTGGATGCCAAACAATCCGCCGACGTAGCGCGCAAGTCCTACGAAATTCTGGCCGCATTGCCCAATCTCAACCACGCTTCTGCCGAACCTCCCATGCGTGAATTGGTGGAAAAACTCGCGCTGAATCCGAATCAAGTTTTCGGCATTATTCGCGTGGCTGTCACGGGACAGAAGATAAGCCCACCGCTTTTTGAAAGCATGGAAATCGTTGGTCAAGCCAAAGTACTCGAACGTCTGAAGAAAGCAATCGAAACGTTGGACAAGCTTGCCTAAACACATCACAGCGAGCGCAAAATTAAAAATATACACCAATGTCCGTCTAAATAAAACAGCGTGTGTTTCTCGTCAGAGTACACACGCTGTTTTATGTTTGGCAATTTATATCATTTCAGAACGACTCGCCTAAAAGATTCCCCCACTCTCAATTATTGACCATCACCAGTAGGAGAGTTGGAGGCGTCAACAGGTTCCGGCTGGGAAGAATTGCTGCCAGAAGCATTTCCAGCGTCCGTGCTATTCTTGTCGAGGCTGGAGCCGCCTTTGTCGGGGGTCGAGTCGGCGCTGTTTTTATCCAGGCTTGAGTCGGTCGAAGAATCTTTGCCCGGGTCGGCAATCTCAGTATGGGCGGGCTCAACAACATCAGACTTGTCGGAACTGACAGTTTCCGTGCCAATGGGTTCGACGGTATCAACAGGCTCAACGCCAGAAAGATCAACGCTGGAACCAGATGGATTGGGCTTGGCCACTTCGTAGACCGTGATGCTGCCATCAGCGTTGGTGACGATCTCAAGTTTGACAGTATCACCGGCCTTAACAGCGCCCTGAATCTGGGTGGCCGCAGACAAGCTGTAGATGGTGCCATTGAGCGTA
>JAKBYW010000005.1:0-18667 GCA_021840275.1 Chloroflexota bacterium
ACGAATAATTCATAGGCCAACATCATGCTGGGCAGGAATGGTTTTTCTTCCGAGCGCACGAAGGAAAGCGTGAGAATGACGGCGGCCAGCGCCAGGATGATCAGATCAGGCCACCACAAACTGCTGTGAATAAATGCCTCGTTGAGTGTGCGCGGCAGGAAGGCGCGCACCGCGAAGCCCGCCAGCACGCCGATCACAAATACCAGCGCGGCGCTGATCAGCAAAGCCATGAAGGTCTCGAAGAAGAAACGCACCGAGCCAGTGATAGCCGCCAGCAGAAGGCCGATCCAGGGAGTCATCAACGGCGCGAGCAAAATGCCGAAGACCAACAAGGCTTGCGAATCAAGAATGTAACCGAGGCCGAGGATGGCTCCGCACAGGACGGCGAAGACGAATAACTCATAGGATGGATAGGCGCGCTTTGCCAGCGCGTGAAGCAGGCCGGCGCGGCCCTCCGCATCTATCGGGACGATAAGCTGGCCGCGTTTTCGACGGCGGGAACGCGGCGTGATAGCTTCGCGCGGAAGACGTGGTTCTTGCGATGGGAAGTTGGGATCGGGGTTTGTCATTTGCGGAAAGTCCGTTGTTCTTCGCGGGAAGTCCGTTGCTATTTGCGGAGACTCGCGATGATACGAATGGGTTTATCGAGCAGGTCGAATGCGTTGAATATATTTGGAACAACAAGGTCCGCAGCCAGAATTGTCTCCACCGCCGCGCCCTCGGCGGACATGACACAGATTCCAAGCGCGGCGGCCTTGAGCATGAACGCATCGTTGGCGCCCTGGCCGATGGCGACCACATGCTCCGCGCCGAGTTTTTCAACAAAGGCGCGCTTTTGTTCCTGTTCATTGCCTGCGGTCAAACGTGTTGCGACGAGCTTGAGCTGCTGATCTATCACGGCCTGCCGTCCGTGTGTGTCGGCTGTCAGCAGGTGAACCCTCAACCGGTCGCGCACGGATGCGATACGTTTGGCAAGTCCGTCCAACAGAATGCCGTCAATCGCCAGTGTGCCATTGACATCGGTCACAAGATGTTCGAGCCGCAAGCTGCCGCGTCCGGGGATGTTGAGTTCGATCATTGAGCCAATTATAACCTCTGGCGATTAGATAATTACCTTGAAGCGCTGAGTAATATGGGGTACGATAATTCGTGCCAAAGATTCAGCACGAAGCCGCGCAAGCGCCAAGCTTTTTTTATTTCTCTTTGCGGCTTTGCTATAAGCGTTTTCGATCAATTCGCTATCGAAAATTGAAGGCAGCAACTTGAGGACCTTGAATAATAGATAACTTTTTTGCGCATAAGAATCCCCGCTTTTTCACCGCCGAGGCGCATAGAACGAGGAGAAAATGAATAACGAGTTGCATCATGGAAATAATTGAATATGGGAATAAGAGTCAACGCGGCAACCTGCTGGGCATTCAGCCGTTTCTGACGACAGCCGATTATGTTTCGGGCGAGGCGTTCTTCGCGAAACTAGACAGTTATTTGGAATCCGCAAATCAAAAGGGCTGGCTCAACGAGCGCACCATCGTCATCTGGCCGGAATATATCGGTACGTGGCTGGTCATCGCAGGCGAAGGCCGGCGCGTTTATGATGCCGGGAATCTCTTCCATGTCATGCTATCGCTTGCACTGCGCCACGTCCCGCAGCTTGCCCTTGTGCTGCCTTCTGCAAAGGAAAACAATAAGATTGCCGCCAGCCTGTTTCGCATCAGGGCCGGCAACATGGCGGCTTTATATCATTCGACATTCTCCGCGCTGGCTAAAAATTATTCCGTCACGATGGTCGCCGGTTCGATTTTGCTCCCCGCGCCGGAAGTGCGCCGTGGCCTGGTCGCGGCTGGCAAGGGACCGCTTTACAACATATCGGCTGTTTACAAACCGGACGGATGGGCGTATTCGGAGCTAGTCTGCAAACTTTTTCCAATTGCCTCGGAACTTGACTTTGTAGCGGCCGCGTCGACGAATGACCTTTTCCCCGTTTTTGAGACTCCGGCTGGCAGGTTGGGCGTTCTTATTATTTCTATGGCTCAGCTGTCGCAGAGTTAAATCGAACCATTTTGTCCAGGACAATTTCTCCATTGTCTTTGCAGGAGAAATTTGAAAACTCTTTGGTGAATTTGTTAATCATTTGCGAATACGATTTTACAAAGTCATCATTCTTTTCTTTGGCTTTATACCATTTCAGAGCATTTTTATTCTGGTAGTTTGGTAGTTGATACAAAAAGATCATTTCTGTGTCAGATAGTGCACTTCCCATTCGCCATCTTTGAAATCCTCAAAAATGATATGGGGCTTATTGAATTCATCCAATGCAATTGATGGATTCATAATTGGATAGGGTTCTTGAAGATGATTTGCTGTCCATAATAAAGTGGGTTGTGGCACAATTGGATTTTGATCGACTTTTGTATAGAAAATGCTATAGGTATTACTATATGAATCGTATTTTGACCAGACGATATGAGCAGCCCCATTATCATCAATTTCAAAATCCGCTGAAGTCGGTCCAAATGTATTACCTTTGTCAACCCTGATCGCTTGGCTCCACTCTTTGCCATCCCAAAAAGCAATATAGACATTGGAGTTTTCGCTCAATAATCTATATGGATAATATTGTTGTTCAAATGGGCGCATGGAAAAGAGAAGATAAGCGGCTTTTTTCCCAATAGCGTGAATGGTGGGATTGTAGACAAGTTGTGTATACGGATTTGTCTCTGCTCCTTCAGGTATTCCAAGAAATAAATCTGGTTCTGTCCATTGACTTCCATCGAAAAAAGTAAAGAATGGTTGATTAATTGATCCAATTCCTTGTTTCAGCCATCCTGAATATGTAAATGCAGAATACAAATTATTTTCATCATCAATGGCTATCATTGGTTGGCCGCTATTAAAAACCCATGGGTAATTACTTGCAACAAATCTTTCTTTTTCACAAGTCTCTTTTTTGCATACTGTGTAGGCGATTGCACTTGAATCTGGTGTTTCATGCGTGAAAGTAATAACGACTTCGCCCTGGTTATTGGAGGATATTTCGGGATTATGTGCATCATCAACTTGAAAACTCAATCCGACTCCCATCGATGCTTCTTCTGGGAGATTCCATTTAACGATAGAGGATATTTTTTGCGGTTTGGACCATTTTATTCCATCGAAAAATGACAAATATACAGATGATGAAGAAGGGGTTATATCCGTCCACGCTACGTAAATATTGTCCGTATTGATTGCGATTGCCGGGGAAAGGTCCATGTAGGTAGATTGCGATAAATTGATTGGAGTAGCCCAAGAGGTGCCATCGTAGTTTGAATAAAAAATTTCAGTATCATTCCCAATTGAACTCTGCCACACAAGGTGAATCCGATTAGTTGTTTGAATAGCAAGTCTGGGCGCAGTTTGAAAATCAGATGGGAGTGTAACTTCATTGATTGGAACCATGTTCCAATTTGAATTTGGAAGTGTGGTGTATTTTTCAGGTTGGGATAAAACTCTTGCGGGATACAGTGGGTGCGGCTGAACAGTCATTAATGATAATAATGAAGGATTCTCAACCGGGGCGGAAGAGTTGGTATAGTATTGTTTGATTTTTCCGTCGATATTCCCTCCCCAGGCAACATGCACCACGCCATTTTGATCGGCAGCAATTTGGGGATGCATTTCTTCAATGGTGCCATGTTTTCCCCAAGTGCCAAAAGTCATAACAGGACCCCATTTTCCATTTGGTTCTCGTTTACGATACATGATTTGGCGATAGACAACATCCTTTCCGCTCTCCTCACGTTTTTCATATTCATTCCAGACCACATGAATGTTATCTTGGATGTCAATAGTCCAGTGAAAGAAGTTACCTCCCATATCTGGATATACAATATCCTCCGGTTCTGACCACTTTACCCCATCCCAGATCGTATATATTCCCATATTGATCACATAGGCATAACTCTGACTATCCACAATGAGTTGGATGAAATCCCCATTAATAGGTGCTTTGATTGGAGTAACCCATGTACCATTACTGATATATGTCAGGTATATCGTTGAAAACTCTTTTTCCACTCCGCCGGTTTGATGCCAGGCAATAAAGAGTTGTCCGTTTTTATTTACTGCAATCGCAGGTGCAATGGCATTTTCAAGTGACTGGCTGATCAGGACGGGTTTTGACCAACTCGCCTGGCTGAAAAGGGTATACCAGACTGAACTAATTCCTCTGGATGTATCTGTAAATACCAAATGGATAATTCCTTTGGAATCAATCACAACACTACTACTGGCCGGATGAACAAATTGCTTATCGACAATGCTCAGGGTTTTTGCTTTTTCACCATCCCAGATTGTATGGGTTATTGATTGATTGGTTTCCCCTTTATTTTCAATGCCGATGATATTAAGGTTGTTGTTTTTGTCAAAAATGGTTAATGCCATAGGTAAATTCAATAATACTGGATTTGAAAAACCGTTGCCCTCCCACGTTCGTTGATAGGCTTCTGTGAATCCACTGTTTATAGTTGGGAGTTGATAGTTAATATTTAATTTATTATCAAAACCTATATACAAGATAGGTGCTACCCAGCCATGCGCCAGACGTAATGAATCATTGAAATTCTCATCAAATTGTACAGGTTTGATCCATCCTGCTTCATATGCATCAATTACTTCAGCCAATCCAGATATTTCACTTTCAATTTTCCCTTTTTCGCGTTCGCATAACTTCTGGCAGGCTTGTCCTGGCATTTCTTGACAATCCCGCGGCCAAGAAACACGACCTGTGACAAACTGTTGACAGAGTTCTTTCATCCCGGAAGGCAGGACACAGTCCTTGGGGAAACACCCTAGATCGTCAATATATTTCTCAGGAGATTCGAATTGAGTTGAAGGGAGCGGGGGGGCTGAAATACATTGAGAAAGAATAATCAAATTGACAATCCCAAGAATAATAAATAATGGCATGTTCTTGGGAAAAGTACTTTTCCCCAAGTCTTTATTATTTACATTCATGATACCCTCCAGTCAAAAAATGCAATAGAAGGTTATTGAAGGTTGTTACTGCGTAATGAGTATTAATATAGGTAATAGGTAACAATTATTAATAGTATAGAATAAATCCCGATCCAATTCAATCCCCCTCATAACAACCAATCGGTCCCCTCTGACAAATTAGCGCATTTGTTCCATAATGCCTTCAGCATGATAAGGCTCATCATATGACTCTTCCTCTCTCATCTTTTTTCCCCTTCCCTCTTGCCTGCCGCATTCACTATTTCGCAATCCAAATCTAAAATCCCATGACCGAACCCCTTCCTCTTCAGATCCAGCAAGCCCTCCTCCATGTTGACCTCTTCTCCCGCTTCGGTAGTGGCCTCACCTTCGTCGTCATCTTCCCCCGCTAGTCTGGCAAGAATGAGCTCCAGGCCCAGATCGAAGCCTACCTCTTGGCTCTTCTCGCCCATCAGGATGTCGAGATCGTCTCCGTTTCCCCCACCATCAAACCTCAGACCATCAACGCCATGGATCGCCTGGAGCGCGCTCTCGACCGCAATCTCATCACCAACGGCCGCTGGCGCCGCCATGCCGGTTACACCCTCACCCTCGGTCGCCAACTAATGGCTGGGGAGACCGTCCCAGGCAGCGAGACCAATCAACAGACCGCTGACCGCGTCCATGCCGGAGGTGTGCCCAATCTGCATGGCGGATTCAATTATAGCGCTGAGGCGATCCGAATTTTCTCCGCGGCAGATTGCCTCAGCCAGTTCCGCCAAGCGACTCGAAACCTGGCCTCGCGAAGCATGGTAAAGGTAGGTGCGGCTGATGTCATTCGTCTGGTGGGAGAGACGGATCACTGCTTTTCCCAGATTGGTGACAAACTGTACGCGTCCACTTTTATCTAAGACCGAGCACCAAAGCCCTGCCAAATAGCCAACCAGAAGATCATCTCCGCTGGGGGTTAGGCCGGTGCCGAGACCGATCAGTGCGTGGATTGAAGAAGCGGCGGTCAGGTTATATCGCCGGGTGGCCTCGACAAGATTACGCATGGCTTCACCAGCCTTGCGAGGAATACCAGCCCGTATTGTCTCATCCGAACGAAACAAATCCTGTGCGATGATTTCGGCATTCGATTGGATTTGCCGCTTGTTGAGCGCTTGCCAGGCGCGTTGCCAGGAAGTTGATGCAGCCGGGTTTGTCATGTCCGCTTGCAGGGCGGGTAGATCGCACTTCCAGCGTCTGGCATCGCGTAGTTCAATCGTCAAGGAGCCGAGGCGCAGGATATCATCGCGGCAGGTTGCCGGTTCGCCTGCGCGGAATATTTCAAAAGAAAAATTGCCGGGGGTGTCCACGCGAATCCCCTGGGGAAGATCAGCCTCGCCGGATGTGACCAGAGTCAGCAATTTATCTCCTCGTGTGAGACGGAGATTGATGGCCGACCGAAAAACGCTGTGAACGGTGGCATCGAAGTCCCGGCGCGGAACCGCATCACCAAGGGAGATTGCCTTAAGATACATGAGTAGACTCTATGCAGAAAGGTGGCAGTCACTTGCGAAATGACTGCCACCTATACACTCTTTACAGATAAACCCCGCTTTTATTTCATTGGCTCGAACTTCAGCCCATACACATCCTCACCGTACTGCACGCGGATCGGCTCCCAACTGGGCTTCACGGTCATACCCGTCTTGAGTTGGTCCACGGAATCGGCTTTGATCTGTCCCATGGCCTTGACGTGGTTTTCAAACTCGGCAACGCCGATGACGAGGAAACGCTGGTCGAAGCCCCACGGCAAGTTGAAGATGACCGTGTAGGCGAGGAGTTTGGCGTTTCCCTCGGGTTTTATCTGTTCGAACTCGCGGTTTTTACAGGCCAGGCAGCGATCATGATAGGGGTAGTGGATCCTGCCGCACTTCCTGCACTTGAAGGCCGTGATAGCGATTTCTTTTTTCATTGTTGTACCCTCTTCAGCACGAAAGCCAGAACATTATTCCCAAAGCCGCCGAAGTTAACCGTCAGGCCGTTCTGGGCATTCTTCACCTGCCGATTCTTTGGCAGCTCATTGCGGAGTTGGGAGACAATATCCACGACTTGGGCCACGCCGGTTGCGCCGACCGGATGGCCGCGCGCCTTCAAGCCCCCCGAAACATTGATGGGAATCTGACCGCCAAAGCGCGTCTTACCCGCTGCTGCAGCTTTTCCGCCTTCCCCTTTCTTGAAAAAGCCGACATGCTCGCTCTCGGCGATCTCCAAAATGGTAAAGGCATCGTGCAATTCGGCCACATGGATATCGGATGGTTTAAGTTTTGCCCTCTCGAAAGCCTGTTGGGCTGCGAGAGTAACGGCCTTCAAATCGGTCGGATCATCGCGTTCCTGAAGGGTATGTGTATCTGTGGCCTGACCGAAGCCAGCAATCAGAACGGGCGGTTTGGACAGTTTCTTGGTCATCTCCAACGGACAAATAACAATCGCCGCCGCGCCATCGCTGACCGGGCAGAGGTCATACAGATGCAACGGGTCGGCTGATACCGGATTGTTAACGACGGCATGTGGGCTATCGAAAATGCCATCGCGGTCAAGCGCCATTTCGACGTGCGCGTAAGGATTCAATGCACCCATCTCCTGGTTCTTCAAAGAGACAGCCAGCAAGTGCTCCCGCGTCACGCCATACTTTTCCATGTACAGCCGCGTGAACATGCCGCCCATGCCGGGCAGCGTGATCCCATAAGGATACTCAGCCTGTGGATGGGTCATGGTAGCGACAAAGTCAGTGGCTCGCCAGCCGGTGACTTCGCGCATTTTCTCTCCGCCCACCACCAGTACGTAATCGTAATAGCCCGAGGCTACGGCCAGCAGTCCGTTCTTAACCGCTGAGGCTCCGGAGGCGGGGCCGTTCTCGATCGTCTCAGCGGCGGCGGGCAGCAGGCTGAGGCGGTCCACCAGCGAGCTGGCAATCGCTGACTGGTGTTGCAGCATTCCACCGCCCATGTTGGCAACGTAGACCGCGTCAACGGATTTATCGCCCAGACCGGCATCATCCATGGCTTTCAGGGATGCGAAAGCCAGCATGTCCATCAATGTATCTTCATCGCGCCGGCCAAATGGGATCATGCCGGCGCCGATAATCGCAACGTCTCTCATGGTCTCATCTCCCTTTCAGCCCGGCAATCCGCTCGCGGATGGTGTCATCGTCGGCAAATTTGATGTCCGCCATGGCTTCGTCCATCAATTCCTGCGGAACGGGACGGTCACCAACCACCAGGCGCGGTTTGGCCTTGAGGTAGATCTCGCGCGTCAGGCGATATGAGTCGCCGCCGCCAAGTTCGTGAGGGATTTTTGTCGCTTCAAGCGGATATTCGACCATCCAACGCCGGAAGCCGATCGGGCTTTCTGCGACGATCAAGACTTCATCCTGCCCCATGTAATCCATGTGGTATTCCATCTTGGCGGCGAATAGATGCGAGCCGATGCGCAGGCCGCGGTCAATCGCCAGCGTGTGGTAGCTCATGCCGACTTTCTCGTTTTCGAGCCGTCCATTGACGATACCCACCAGATAGCCGTCCACCTGTCCCATCAGACAATATTCGCTCTTGACGCGGTAGCGGTACCAGGCCAGCAATTCACCGTAGAGACGGGCGCTGACGATATCGTAATAATCCCGCTCGATGAACAGGCAGGGATGGACGGACTTGAGAATGGCCGGCACATCCTCGCGGACAGCCTGTCGAATCACCATCGTTTTGCCATTCGCCAAAGTGATGAACTTGGGCGGATAAGGCACCATCGGATATTGCATTGGCCGCAAAACGGCCTCGAGTTCCATATCTACGGGCATGCTAAAAACCTCCAGAGTTAAATTTTTTACATCGCCGTCCGATGTCGGGCAACGATATTCTTGAGTATCGATCTGATCTTGGGACTGATATAGTGGAAGAGGAAAATAAAATTATAAAGAGAACATCTCCTTTCATCTTATCGAGGCATTGGAGTCCATTGGCGATACAACGAAATGCCTCCAAAGATCTATTCCCTTTTGTAGGGTTTCAAAACTGCTGCTGGCCCAGTGGCATTCCGACCAGCAACGGCAAGCGCAATGATGGTCACGAGGTAGGGCAACGCCAGGAAAAACTCGTATGGCAGGTTGACGGTTACCGAGGTTTGTAAACGGAGTTGCAACGCAAAGATACCGCCAAAAAGCAAGGCTCCCCACAATACGCGCCAGGGAATCCAGTTTGCGAAAATGATCAAGGCAATGCAAACCCAGCCGCGTCCGGCAATGATGCCGAATGTAAAGGCGCCCAATTGCGCCAGCGATAGAAATGCGCCGCCCACGGCCATCAACGCACCGCCGATCATCAACGCCAGATAACGCGTGCGGTAAACGTTGATCCCTGCCGCGTCCGCCGCTTCGGGATTTTCACCGACTGCGCGGATGTTCAATCCGAAGTTGGTTCGATAAATCACCCAGGCCGTGATGGGAATCAACAAAATGGCGATATAGGTCAACAAGTATTGATCGAAAATGGGACCCACCACCGGCAGGTTGCCCAAGAGGGCAATTCGCTGAAACGGTTCGGTGGAAGGGGGAATCTTTGATTCGCCAAAGATCAGGCGAAATCCGAAGAGGGAAACCGCCTGCAACAACAGCGTGATTCCCAAACCTGAAACGTGCTGGTTGACGCCCAGTTGGACAGAAAAGAATCCCATCAACAGGCCAGCCAACGCCCCGCTGATGATGACCGCGAGCAATCCCAACCATAAGTTGCCGGTGGTTTTGGCAACGGCAAAACCGGTGAACGCGCCGAAGAACATCGTCCCTTCGATGCCCAGATTCAACACGCCGGATCGCTCGGCGAATAATTCTCCCAGCGTGCCGAAGATCAGAGGGGTTGCCACTCGCAATGTGGCGGCAAGGAGGCCGATCCAGAATATATCCATGACTATTCAACCCTCCGAATGCGGTAATTTTGCAGGAGGAACATCCCCAATGTCACCAACAGCAAAGTGCCTTGAACGATATTCCCAAGATAAACCGGCACACCCAATGCCCGGCTGACGGACTGCGCGCCTGTGTCAATCAATCCGATGAACAAAGCGGCCAATCCCACGCCAAGCGGATGGAGTCCACCAAGCGTGGCGACGATCACACCGGTATAGCCGTAACCGGGAGAGATGGCATCTATCAAATGAAAGTGGATGCCTGCAACTTCACTGACGCCAGCCAATCCGGCAATGCCGCCGCTGATCAGCGCGGCTGTCAGCATTGTCTGGGACACATTGACACCCATAAAGCGCGCGGCTTCCTGTCCCAGGCCGGTTGCTCTCATGCGCAATCCAAGTGCGGTGCGCGACAGGATGAACCATATCACAGCGATCATTGCCAGTGCGATAATAAAACCAAAGTGCAGCCGGGAGCGCTCCACTAATTTGGGGAGCATGGCCGAATTGGCGATCTGCGGAGATTGCGGCCAGCCGGAGATCGGATCGCGCCACGAGCCATTCAATAAGAAACTGACAATATATGAGATGACCGAGTTCATCAGCAGTGTGGTCACCACTTCATCCACAGCCAGTTTCACTTTGAGCAGGGCCGGGATAAGTGCCCACAGCATACCGGCGACAAAACCGCTGATCAGCATGAACGATATGGCCAGAACCGGATGAAGGTTGCCCAGCATCGGTCCCAGCCAGGCGGCCGCGATCGCCCCGGCATAAAGTTGTCCTTCGGCACCGATATTCCAGTAACCGGAGGCGAAGGCAATCGCCACCGACGCGCCGGTCAAAATAAGGGGTGTGGCTTTCACCAGCGTTTCCAACGCACTGACGCGGCTGGAAAGCGGCGCGATCAGGAAATAATAATACGCCTGGAGCGGATTCGCGTTGGCCAGCAACACCAGCGCGGCAGTGATGATGAACGTACTTACAATAGCAAACAGCGGGATGCTGATGCGAAACCAAAACGGCGCTGGAGACCGCTCAAGTCTAAATTTAAACATGGGCGCTCTCCTGAACAGAAGAACCTGCCATCATCAAGCCGATCTTTTCCCGATCCACATCTTTGCTGGCAACTTCACCCGCAATATGCCCTTCATACATGACAACAATGCGGTCAGATAAGGCGATCACTTCTTCGAGGTCCTCGGAGATCAGCAGAACACCCGCGCCGCGATCTCGTTCTTCCAAGAGCCGCTTACGCACATAATCGGTTGCGCCGATATCCAGGCCTCGCGTCGGTTGGCAAGCGATCACCAAACGCGGCTGGCGCGCCAACGTTCGCGCCAGGATAACCTTTTGCATGTTGCCTCCCGAAAGGGTCCGGCAGCAATCGTTGGGCCGGGCTTTGATCTGAAATTCCTGGATCAGCCGTTCTGCTTCTTCGCGGATATGCTTTTTATCGAGCATTCCGTTGTGCATGAAATCTTCCAGGTGTTCCAGCACAAGGTTTTCCGATACGCTGAGTTCACCCACCATCCCGCCATGCCGATCTTCCGGAATCCGTCCAACCCCGGCTTGTGTGAGTTGGGCCGGTTCATATCCAGTGATGTCTTGATCGCCTAATCTAATTTTGCCATGCGTTGCTTTCAATGTGCCAGATAACACCCGACCAAGTTCAGATTGTCCGTTCCCGGATACGCCAGCGATACCCAGAATCTCACCTTCACAAACTTCAAGGCTCACATCTTTGACCGCATACAAACCTTTTTTGTCCATCGCTGAGACTTTGTCCACGGTTAGAAGCGCAGGCGCAGATGAATGTTGTTCCTCGCTTTGGCGGCTGACCCCGAAAGTCTCACGCCCCACCATCATGCGGGCTAACTCAAGTTCGTTCGTATCGCACTTACTGACAGTTCCGATCTTTTTGCCGTCACGCAACACAGTGATCCGGTCAGAAATGTCCATGACCTCGTTCAATTTGTGGGAAATGAAGATGACCGATAGCCCTTCTTTGCATAGGCGCTGCAGGGTTTCAAAAAGCACATCCACTTCTTGTGGAACGAGGACCGCTGTCGGTTCATCCATGATCAGAACTTTGGCGTTGCGATAGAGCGCTTTCAAAGCTTCGACCCGCTGACATTCTCCCACTGACAGGTTGCGCACCAGCGCATCAGGTTTGACCTCGATGCCGAAGCGTTTCGAAGCCTGCGCCACCGATTCGCGGATGCTTCCAGGGTTGAGCGTCATGCCTCGGTTGTACCCAAGCACGACATTTTCAGCCACCGTCAGCGGCCGCACCAGCGTGAAATGCTGCGAGACCATGCCGATGCCATTGGCAATGGCATCCTTGGGCGAAGTTATATTCACTGGATTTCCATTGATTTTGATCTCGCCTTGGTCGGCACGATACAGTCCATAGAGAATGCGCATCAGAGTGGTTTTGCCAGCGCCATTCTCGCCCAACAGGGCATGCACCTCGCCTTGTTCGAGGTCAAAATCAACCTGATCATTGGCTACCAGTGGCCCGAACCGCTTGGTTATTCCCTTCATCTGCACTGTCAGCATAGGCATTCTCTTGGGCAGGTTTGTGCAGGAGTCTGGCATTCTCTACAGACTCCTGCACAAATCAAATGTGTTTATTGTGCTGGTGCGTTCACAGCTTCCGGTTGGCGCTCGTCAATGTCAACGCGGAAGAGACCTTTGCGAATTGCATCTTCCTTGTCTTTGACTTTCTGAAGCAAGTCAGCCGGTATCTTCGACTCGGTGTTGTGGAAAGGCGCCAGCGATGCGCCGCCTTTAGCCATCATGGAAAAGTCTTTCAAATCCTGGGCAGTGTAGGCGCCGCTTTCGACAGCCTTGACCAAATATTCGACAGTGGGGGTCATGTTCCAGACCGGGCTGGACACTACCAGGTCCGGGGCGAGCGAATTCTGGTCGCTCATGTTGCCAAACGCCCAGAGATTCTTTTCCTTCGCGGCTTCGATCACGCCGAAGCGTTCAGCATATAGAACATCTGCGCCGCCGTCAATCAGGGCTTGGGCGGCTTCCTTGGCGGCCGCTGGGTCAAACCAGGAGTTGATGAAACTGACTTTGACAACCACTTTGGGATTGACCTCCCGCGCCCCGGCAATGAAGGCGTTGACCAAGCGGTTCACTTCCGGCACAGGCATTGCGCCCACGATGCCGACTGTGTTTGTTTTGGTCAAGCCGCCTGCCAACATTCCGCACAGATAAGCCGGTTCATGAATCCAGTTATCGAAGACAGAGAGGTTGGGTTCCGACGGTCCGAGGCCGGAGCCGAAAGCGAAAGCGATCTTGGGATATTGGGCCGCTACGCGGCGTACTGCCTCTTCGTTCCCGAACGCATCGCCGATGATGATATCGGGTTTCTTCTGGTCGGCGGTTTCCTGAAGGATGCGTTCCATATCCCCTGAGTAACCGATGTTTTCGGTGTACTCGTAATCAATCTTGCCTTCGTCTTTCAACTTCAGCAAGGCGCTGTGAATTACGCCATCCCACGGCTCTTCGATGGGAGTGGCGAAGGCGCCAAAGACCTTGAGTTTTGTGGGGCCTGCGGGAGCCGTCGCAGTGGGTTGAGGGGCTGGGGCGCAACTTACAATTAGCGAAACCAGCATAACGATCAGCAGCAGGGAGAAAATATTCTTTTTCATTTCCTGATCTCCATTCGTATTTCAGAGTTTGGCAATTACTACGTGCTTGGGCCGAAACATACCTCGCACCCATGGAAAGGATCTGTTGCTCTGAGAAATCTATTATCGTTTGCGGCCACCTCCTGATCTCTCTTTTAACGACGCCAAAACGCAACGCTTATCGGCTGGAGTGGTTTTGATGCGCACTCCGATCGCATCATAGATCGCGTTCAATATGGCAGGCGCAGTTGCAAGCGAAGGCGCTTCTGCAAATCCTTTCACGCCTTCCGGGCCATACGGATGAGGAACTTCCACGATCACCGGGATGATCTCCGGCGTTTTATCAGGCCCGGGCAAACGGACCTTGTGCAACGAGTCGGTCAGGTTGATACCTTTCTCGACCAGGAATTGCTCCGAAAGAGCCATTCCCAATCCCATCATCACGCCGCCATTGATCTGCCCCACCACCGCATCGTAATTCAATAACTTGCCCACATCCACCACCGCAACGATTGTTAAAACCTTGACCTCGCCAGTCTGCTCATCCACTTCCACGATTGCGGCTTGTGTGTTGTAAGCATAACAAACGTGCGTGGGCATGGTTTCAAAATCTGGTTTTCCCATTTTGCTGCGAATACCGACTTCGTGCATCTGCACAGAAGTTGGCGGGGCGTAAGTTCGCTCCGCCATGAAGTACGGCCCGATTTGCGATAACTGCATCTTTTTGCCGGTTGGTAGATGCACGACACAATCGCCGCGGATTTCCAATTCGCCGGGAGGTTCGCCCATTTCATCTCCAGCGCGGTTGGTGATCTCATCCTTCAAGGCGCGCGCGGCCATCACCAGCGCATTGCCTGTTAGAAAAGTCTGGCGCGAGGCAGTTGTAGGTCCGGTCGGCGGAGTCAAAGCCGTATCCGGCCCGATCATCACGATGTCTTCTGGAGCTGTACCTAATTCATTCACCACCAATTTGATCAGGCCTACTTGAGCGCCTTGACCGTATTCATGGTGACTGTGGCGCACTTTCACTTTTCCGTTGCAGTCCATCTCGACGATCGCCCCAGCGCTTTCAGGGATTCCATGGCCAAAGCCAATATTCTTGACCGCTGATGCAACACCCCAACCGATCTTCTTTCCCGGAGCCGCCGCTGGAATTATCAATTTGCGGAAAGCCTTTTCACAGGCCTCGATGGTCTCCTTGATCGAGACCACACCTTTTTCCATGACGTGATCGGATGCCGATGGCAGTCCAACATCGAGGGCGTTGATGAGGCGGAATTGGAAAGTATCCATTCCAATGGCACGCGCCATTGCATCCATCTGTTGTTCGAGAGCGATAGCCACCTGGTTGACGCCAAAGCCGCGCATGGCTCCTGCCGGGACGTTGTTGGTGTACCAAGATTCTCCGTAAATATCCAAATTGGGAACGTAATAAGGACCCGCTCCGAATACTACGGTGTTTTCCAGAACATCTATGCCTAGAGAAATGTAGGCACCGGTATCGAGGGTGACGCGCGCTTGTAAGGCTTGCACCTTGCCGTCCTTTGTGCAGCCGGTCTTGTAATGAATCCAGGATGGATGGCGTTTGACATGCACGCGCAGACTTTCTTCGCGCGTCAAGACCATCTTCACCGGGCGTTTCGTTTTCCACGCGCCCAAGGCCAGATGTTGTAACAGAATGGGATCTTCTTTTCCTCCAAACGCGCCGCCAGTGGGGAGTTGGATCACGCGAATCTTTTCTTCCGGTAAATTGAGAATGTCTACAAGTTGGGCACGATCATCGAATACCGATTGCGTTGGAAGTTGCACCACGAGAATGCCTTCCTCGTTGATAAAGGCGACGCCCGATTCAGGCTCCATGAAACCGTGTTCGACAAATGGCGTAGAGTAATCGTCTTCGATCACCACATCACACTTTGCAAAAGCCTCCTCCACGTTCCCGCGCACGATGGCTGATTTATGGCATAAGTTTCCCTTTTCTTTGATTTGAGGAGCGTCCGGTTGCGCGGCTTCCTGTGGCGAAAAGACGCCGGGCAGAACCTCGTATTCGACTCGGATCTTGCCTAACGCGGCTTCAGCGATCTCGGGCGTTTCGGCAAATACGGACGCGACCGGATCGCCGATGAAGATCACTTTCTTATCGGCAAAAGCCGGCATATCGCGAAAGACGATTCCGCATTGATTCTTCCCCAGCACATCGCGGGCAGTTAGCACAGCCGCGACGCCGGGCACCTGCTCTGCTTCCGAAGTGTCAATGGACAGAATGTTGGCATGCGGGTGTGCAGCCCAAAGAATCTTTCCATGCAGGACACCTTCCGGGTATAGATCATCGCCGTAAAACAATCGGCCCGTGACAATGCGCTGCGCGTTCTCATATCGGCGGGGCAGGCCGATGGTTTCCGCGCTAACCGGTTCCGGCCGCGGTTCTTTGCCGGTCATCCAACGGCTGGCAAGTTGCACGGCGCGAAAGATATCCATGTAACCGGTGCATCGGCATATATTGTTGTTTCTTGCAAGATAGGTTTTTACTTCATCCAGATTTGGTTCGGGATTTTGATCAAGCAGGGCTTTGGTGGATAAGATCATGCCCGCCGTGCAGAAGCCGCATTGCATAGCGCCGGTCTGAATGAAGGCATGCTGGATGGGGTGTAATTGGCCGTTTTGCGCCAGCCCTTCGATAGTCAGGATGTCTGCTCCGGCGACCTTGCTCATTTTTACTAAACAAGAACGCGTATTCTTGCCATTCAAGATGACGGTGCAGGCACCGCAATGACCGCTGGTGCAGCCGTTCTTGGTTCCCGTCAATCGCAATTCATCGCGCAGGAAACGCACCAATAACATATTGTCCGGCACGGTCGTGTGGATGGCCTGGCCATTGACGGTAAAATCAATTGTGATAGGGATGAAAGCCTTGTCTTTTGCCATGTCGAAGGATTTTCCTTGCAGAAAAGAGAGGACTTACCCAAAAGCAATTGGCCGGTAAAACTCCGCGCCCACCAATTTTCCGTGACTGATCGTATACGCGGGCGCTTCATGAAAACGCAAAGCCTCTATCACGCTGGGCTGGTCGAGTACGACTAGATTGGCGGGCGCGCCCACTTTGATCTCGAAATCTTTCAAGCCGATACAGCGGGCGGCGTTCACCGTGACCATATCATAGAGTGTACAAATTTCCTCGTTCGAGGTAAACCACAACAGGTGGGATGCCAGGAACGCTACTTCCAACATGTTGTTGCGCCCAAAGGGATAATACGCGTCGGAAATATCATCCTGTCCCAAACAGACGAGATTGCCATTGGCAAGCAACTCACGCACTCTGGCGTGAAGCGGGCCGGTATGTGGATCGGAGACCACGCCCATTTGCGCCTTCTTGAGTAGCGCCGATACTTTTTGGAAATAAGGCGTTGGATAAAGAGCCATGGCGCGCGCATGATGGGCAAGCGAACGGCCATGCCAGTTGCGCTTGATGGTCTCCAAAGCCATTGCTTCCAAAGAACGCAACCCTGCATCGCCCGCGTCATCCACAAGCATCGAGACATCTTTATCGAAATCAACGGCCAGATCGAAGATCACGCGCACATGTTCCAAAATATCGGCATCCGTGTATTCGATCCATGGAATGCCGCCGGATACATCCGCGCCCAATTTCATCGCCTCGCGCATGAGGTCTGCCGCGCCCGGTTCGCGCACAATACCATCTTGGGCAAACGCCACGACTTGAACTTCCACAACGCCCTTGAATTCCTCTCGCGCTTGGATCAATGCTTTGACTCCCTCGAGCCGCGCCTTTGAATCCACATCGGCAAAAGCGCGGACATGAGTACACCCATAGATAGCGGCTTGCGCGAGCGCTTTCCGCACATTGGGTACAATCCAGGATGCATCGTATTTCTCTTTGACCCGCGCTGCCAACTCAATCGCGGTCATGGCCTTGCCCATATCTGCACCGTGATAATCCTTAAGCGCCGCCTCGTCCATCATTTGTAGAGTGTAGACTTTGCAAAGATGCAGGTGAGGGTTGACAAATGACTCGCTGACTAACATCCCCTTCGCATCAATCTCAACTTTTGCTTTTCCCTCCATGCTTTCGCCGAGCGCGGCGATCTTGCCATCGGCAATTGCGATGCAAGTCTTGTTGTCGGCGCCTCGGACGAGTTGGGCATTCTTGATCAAAATATCAAAGTCGGCATGAACATTGCGAGTTGACATTTGCTTCCTCTCCCAAATATCTCATACAAAGGCTTGCAAGGTGAATCATCTTACTTCCGCCCGCTGACGATTTGGAAGGACCGCACCAGAGCTTCCTTAATCGGTCCTTCCACATTTTGGCGACCACTCTCGATGTTTTGACGCATGGCTTCGCGCGCACATTGAACATTCTTGTTCTTGATACACTCCAGGATTTTCAGGTGTTGTTCACAGGTCGCCTGAATCCGCGCTTGAGTGGTGATATCCGTCAAACGCACAAAATGCAATCGCTCATCAATATGACGCAGGTATTGTGCCAACACCTGGTTGCCGGTGCAATCAGCCAGTTTCTCATGAAAAGATTCGTCTTTTTCGGCGAAGTCAGCGGCGTTTTTGGGGAGTTGGTTCAAAATGCTTTGCCAAGTCTCGTGCAATGCCCCCCATTCCGTATCCGACATTCCTTGCGTTGCCAGCCATTCCACCGTGAACAATTCCAGCGCCAAACGAACATCATATAAGTTGTGGATTTCCTCCAAATCCGGCTGGCGGACGCGGTAACTGCGATACGGTTCCTTGATCACCAAACCGTTTTCCACCAGCATGTTCAATGCCTCGCGCACCGGACTACGGCTGACTCCAAATTCCTCGCATAATTCTTCTTCTGTAAAACGGTGATCGGGGGAATAGTCCCAGCAGATAATGCGTTCCTTGAGAACGGTGAAAACTTCAGCGCTGAGGGCGGAATTTTTTTTCACCTCTCTATTGTATACAATTTTGTGTACCGGTCAAGGGGAAAAATGGAAGGTGCAAACCAACGCTGCGCCTTCCGAATATCCTCTTTCGATTCCATATTCTTCAGACTGAGTTCATTGAGACTCTTCACATGCGCGGGATTATACGCGTCGCCAAATTTG
>JAKBYW010000276.1:0-4027 GCA_021840275.1 Chloroflexota bacterium
GGGATGTTTTGGGCGGGCTTGCGCCCGCCCAAAACATCCCACACTCCGCTTTATTAAAAAGATACGATGGGAGTTTATGAGCAACGGCGCGGTATTCCGGAGAAAATACATGAAATCGCAAAAGCACATTGGATATCTGCTGACCATCGCCACAATCTTTGTGCTGGGTTGTGACGTCTCAACTCTGGTGGCGCCTCAGCAGATTCTAACCTCCGTTCCGGGCAGCATTGACACGATCGTGGTGCAAACCGCCGCGGCCGCGGCCACACAGACGGCGGCTCTTATTCCTCCAATGCTGATACCCTCCCTTACGCCCCTCCCCACCAGAACGGCCAGTGTCACACCGATCAACACAGCGACCTTCATTTTTCGAGTTCCAACAAGTGCGAGCACCCCTAATCCTGTACCGGTCAACGGGTTGTGTAGTTGGGTCAGCCAGACTCCCACTAATTCCACACACTTTGCGCCAGGAACGAGTTTCAATGTCAACTGGAAGGTAAAAAATACGGGGGTCACTGCCTGGGACCATACGACGGTTGATATCGTTTATATTAGCGGCTCAAAGTTATCTCCCGTGCTGCGCTATGATACTGCGGCAGATACCAATGTCGGCAGCAACTATATTGTATTCGTCCCTATGAAAGCTCCCTCCGCAGCTGGCACATACTCGATGACCTGGGCGCTGGAAGCAGGCGGAACCACTTTCTGTTCTCTCCCGCTGACCATCATTGTGCCATAGAAGCAAACCAGTGTTAACAAAAATCAGAGCGGCCAATTGGCCGCTCTGATTTTTGTTGTTTTATGAAGCTGGGGGAAGCGGATCGTTGTTGACCGGAACTGCGGCTTGGGGTTTCTTGCGCAAGGTTAAGAATCCAACGGCGACCGGTACAAGGACGAAGATCACCGAAAGACAGAGCAGCACATAGCCAATTGGTGCCGGAACGGTCTGCGGCGTGGAGATGCCGCTGGAGTCGGTCACATTGATGGGCGCGCCGCTGGCAATAATGACTCCCCATACGCTGCTGAAGATTGCGGCACAGCAGCAGATCAACGCAGTCAGCACTGTTACGATAATTCCGAGGGGCCGATTGTTAGTCATTGTATTCTCCTTGTGAATGATATAAATAATTATACTGGTTATCAAAACGGGGCGCAAGTTTACTTGCATCCCATTTAGCTAGCTTCTCAACTTTGCACTAACTTCCTGTTCGAGCCGCTTCACGATCTTATTTCTGATCGCGGCGGCTTCGGCGTCGGTCATGGTTTTGTCTGGGGCCTGATATGTGAGACTATACGCCAGCGATTTTTTCCCGGCTCCGATCTGATCGCCGCGATAGACATCGAACAGGCGGATATTGCTCACGCTCTTTCCACCCGTTTGCTTGATCAGCGTTTCGACGCGTGATGCCGCAACCGATTCGTCCACGATGACGGCGATATCTTCATACATCGACGGGAATTCCGGAACAGGAGTGATTCCATACGTTGGGCTTGACCCGCGCAATGTTTCGAGATCGAATTCTGCCACCAGCACCGGAGAATCTCCAAACTCGTATTTTTCCTTCGCCAGCGGATGTAATTCGCCGAAGACGCCAACCGTCCGGCTGTCGATCATTATTTCGGCGGCCTTACCCGGGTGCAGATATTTAACGGAATCAGTTTCAGAGTAGACAGCGTTGACGAGGCGGAGGCCACTCAAAAGGAGTTCGAGGCGGCCCTTCATGTCGAAGAAATCCAACGCAGGCGAATCTTTCACATCCCACGCCGTCGCGCTTCGCAGGCCGGTCATCACGATCGCAAGTTTGCGCGGTTCGCTGGGTAAATCGTTTTGGACAGGCTCGAAGACGGAACCGATCTCGAAGAACGAAAACGATTCGCCGAGGCGGATATTTTTCTCGAGCACATCCAGCACGGACGCGACGAGACTGCGGCGCAAAACACTTTTTTCCGGCGCGATGGGATTCGCGAGGCGGACGTAATCATGATATTGTGCGATGCGCGATTCTTTTTCGATGGAAGTCATACGATAGGTGACGACTTCCTGCAGACCGAGCGCCACCAGCAGATCGCGCAGATGCTCTTCCCATTCGTGGACGGGGTTGCCGACCTGCGGCGGAAGCGCATCAGCCATGCTGGTGGCTGGAATGTTGTCGAAGCCGTAACCGCGCGCAACTTCTTCGAGCACGTCCGCCAGACCGACCACGCCCTCGTCAATATCCATGCGATGAGAGGGCGCCGTGACCGATATTCGTGTTTCGAGATTCGATAATCCAGTATTCGAGA
Organism: Chloroflexota bacterium; assembly: GCA_021840275.1. Classification (GTDB taxonomy): domain Bacteria; phylum Chloroflexota; class Anaerolineae; order Anaerolineales; family Villigracilaceae; genus Fen-1038. The sequence continues at coordinate 2,284 of JAKBYW010000276.1, forward strand.
TTCGAGATTCGACTTTCGGCTTTCGAGCTTTTCCCGATTTTCGAGTATCAAGTATCGGGTCTTTTATTTTGCATTTGAACTCAAGTTTTTCAAGCAGTTCGACAATTTCGTCCGCACTCAATTGGATGCCAAGCAAGCGCGTGACGTCTTTCGGCGTGACGATGATGGTTGGGGCTCTCAGCTTGAGCGGATATTCATCGACAAGTCCCGGCGCGATATTTCCGCCGGACCATTCAGCCATGAGTTGAAGTCCACGCCGAACGCCTTTATCTGCCAGCGCGGGATGCACACCGCGCGAAAAACGGAACGAGGCTTCGGACGGAAGGTTATGTTGCTTGGCCGTGCGGCGGATGTTGATGAAATTCCAGGCCGCGCCTTCGAGCAATATGTTATTTGTGTTCGCGGTGACTTCAGACTCGGCGCCGCCCATCACGCCTGCAACCGAGAGAGAGCCTTTTTCGTCGCAAACCAAAACGTTTGTGGATGTGAGCATGCGTTCCACACCATCGAGCGTGGTGAGCTTTTCGCTGTCTTTTGCGGCGCGGGTGATGATCTTGACTTTGCGGGTCGGATCGGCACTCCGACTTACGAGCACATCATAATCGAACGCATGCAGCGGCTCTCCAAGTTCAAGCATGGCGTAGTTGGTCGCGTCCACGATATTATTGATCGGACGCATGCCTGCCAGTTTGAGTCGGCGCTGAATTTGATACGGGCTGGGTTTGATTTCCACATTGCGGATGAGTCCAGCCACGAAGCGCGGGTTGAGTTCGGGATTGGTGATCTCGATGGAAACCAAATCCTTTACTGAGGCGCCGGACGTTTTGAATTTAATTTCAGGTTTCTTCAGTTCACATCCGGTCAACGCGGCAAGTTCACGCGCGACGCCAATCACGTTGGCGTTGCGCGCCATATTCGGCAGGATGGAAATATCCAGCACGGCATCGCCCATGTAATCGGCAAGAGACATGCCCAGCGGTGCGTCGTCGTCAAGAATGATGATGCCTTCGTGTTCTTCCGTAATGCCGAGTTCTTTTTCTGAGCAGACCATCGAATACGAATCCACGCCGCGAATCTTGGTGCGCTTGAGGGTGGTCAGGACAAGTCCAGCGGCATGACCATCGTACAGCGTCGAGCCTTCTTTGGCATACGCGACCTTAATCGGCCTGGCAAGTCTGCCAGTGCCTTTCAAATGGAAAATGTTCGGCGCGCCAGTCAACACGGTCTGGGATTGCTGTCCGTCATATAGATCGAGCAGAGTCAGCCGGTCCGCGTTGGGATGCGGGCCGACTTCGCGGATTTCCGCCACGACGATTTTGTCTTTGTCCCAACTAATGCCGTTGGTTTTGAACTCATGTTTCTCGCCGTCTTTATAAGCCGGCATCGGCAGACCCGCGTAGAGAATTTCATCCACTTCGAGTCCGGCCAATGTAAGTTTTCGGGCAATGTCTTCAATGGATAAGCCATCGAGGTCAATGAAATCTTTCAGCCAGGATAGAGGTATTTTCATAAGGAACTCCTTCGGAGTGCGATATTCGCTATTCGTTATTCGTTATTCGAGTCTGAAGACAATGATGAATTATCTTCGACTAGGTAATCTGATGGCGTTTCTCGAACAGAATAATTTGCGCCGGGTTCGTTGGCTCCCTGTTCGCTTTTCTTTAGGAAGCCAATATAGCCATTGATTAAGCGATTTAGATTTTCTCCATCAATTGCAAGGTTTGTATCTTCTCAAAAAGAAGGG
>JAKBYW010000277.1:0-4026 GCA_021840275.1 Chloroflexota bacterium
ACGATCTTCTCAGCAATGCTCCTGCTGGGCTGGTCAAAATTCGAGTCCTTCGCGTGGCAAACCGAATCCATCTTCAATGTCATCGCAAACACCGCGACCTTCCTGGCTATCTTCATCTTCGTCGGCTGGAATGAAGAACTGCTCAGCCGCGGCTATCATCTTCAAACCATTGCCAGCGGCACCAATCTCTTCTGGGGTGTTCTCATTTCGTCCAGCATTTTTGGTCTCCTCCATCTCGGCAATCCCAATGCCACATGGGTCAGTGCCGCTGGCATTTTCTTTGCAGGCTTGTTCCTCGCCTACGGCTATGCCCGCACAAAACAACTTTGGCTCTCCATCGGTTTGCATATCGGCTGGAATTTCTTCGAGGGTGTTATCTTCGGCTTTCCAGTTTCCGGGCTGGATATTTATCCGCTGACTCATATCCAAGTCTTCGGCCCTGAGATTTGGACGGGCGGAGCGTTTGGTCCAGAAGCCGGACTCATCGTTCTGCCCGCCCTCGTGCTGGGAGCCGTTCTAATTTACCTTTACACACGCTCGCGCATTTCCCGTTAAAATTCACCCCGATGAAAACTCCCATCTGCGCGGTTCTTTTCGACCTTGGCAATACACTCATCTACGACAAAGAGCCCTGGGAAAATCTGTATCTCCGCGCCGACAAAGCTCTGTGGAATTCCCTGCGCAGTTTCGGCGTGGTTCTCTCTCCGCGCGAACTTTTTGGCAAAGACAAAACCCTGTTTCAGCTTTATTACAAATTGCGCGAAGACGACCTCGACGAGCCAGGCATCGGCCTGGTTTTGCGCGGTCTGTTGAACAAGAACGGCATCCATCTCTCTGACGAAGATTTGCAAGCCGCCCTGCGCTCGATGTATTGCATCACGCAAGCCAACTGGTTCGCAGAAGATGACGCCATCCCAGTGTTGGAGGCGCTCAAGCAGCGCGGATTCCGTCTTGGCGTCATTTCCAACGGCGCGGATGATCTAAACACATATGCCCTGATCGATAAAGTCAATATCCGCACTTATTTTGAATACATCATTTCATCTGCTGCCTTCGGCAAACGAAAACCGCATCCGGGCATTTTCCGCGCCGCCCTGGAGCATTTTCAGGTTCCGGCGGAGCAGGCCGTGATGATTGGCGACACCTTTGAGGCGGACATCGTCGGCGCGCAGGCAGTTGGCATGAACAGCATCTGGGTCACGCGCAGAGTCCAGAAAACGGCACCCCGCTCCGAAGTCCGGCCTGACGCGGTTGTATCCACATTGAGCGAGATCCCGGCGCTCTTATCAGCGTGATAGAATTCCGCCCATGAAAAATCCCAATTGGCTTCCATACATCGCGCTTGGTGTGGGAATATTATCTTTAAGTCTGTCCGCCATGTTTGTGCGTTGGGCGCATGCACCCGGACCTATCACCGGTTTCTATCGTCTCTTCTTTTCGACCATCATTCTCAGCCCGTTCTTCTTTCAGCGGCAAAAAACGGGAGCGCCGATCTCTCGCGCGGTTTTGATATTTCCCATTATGGCTGGCATTTTCACCGCTGGCGATTTTACGTTTTGGAATTCTTCGCTGGCCTTTACCACCGCCGCCAACGCGACCCTGCTTGGCAACACCGCGCCGCTATGGGTTGCATTGGGCGCATGGCTGATCTTTCGCGAAAAATTGTCGGGCATTTTTTGGCTCGGCCTTGCACTGGCCCTGGCAGGCGCGGCTTTGATCATGGGCAGCGATTTTCTGCTTCATCCGCGCTTGGGCCTCGGCGATTTGATGGCAAGTTCCGCGGCAATATTTTATGCATCCTACATGCTCTCGACCCAGCGCGGACGCCAGCACATTGACCCACTCCGTTACACATGGCTGGTTGGCGTATCCGCGTCCACGGCCATGATCTTGATCAATTTGATCTTGGGTAATTCATTCTTCGGCTACGACGCGGCGACATGGCTCATCTTCCTTGCCACTGCCATCGTCTCACAGACCATCGGCTACATTTCGATCTCTTATGCGCTCGGACATTTGCCCGCCCGCGTCGTTTCTCCAACTTTGATCGGCCAGCCGATCATGACAGCAATTCTCGCCATTCCGCTTTTGAGCGAAATCCCCAACCTGATCCAAATCCTTGGCGGGCTGGTCGCGCTGGCTGGAATTTATATCGTCAATCAATCAGACAGCCATACAAAACAAGAAATTCCAAATGCGTAATCCCATTAATCGCCAAGTTCCCTCATAACGCCAAAGATTCAACGCAAAGTCGCTAAGACGCCGTTTTTTTTTTGCTCTTTCCCGAAGAACATCGCGACGATGTGCGACCTGGGTTAATTTTGCAGGGCGGGTTTGTTTGTTGCATGGGCAGTATAATCAATGTATGACCGACCTATTCGACCACGCCATGCAGGAACGCATGAAAAGCGAAGCGCCGCTGGCCGCGCGTATGCGGCCGCGCGCGCTCGATGAATATATCGGCCAGGAACACATCGTCGGCGAAGGCAAACTCCTGCGCCGCGCAATCGAGGCAGATAGACTTTTTTCATCCATTATTTTGTGGGGGCCACCCGGCACGGGAAAGACCACTTTGGCACAAGTCATCGCCAATACCACCAAGAGTCATTTCGTCACGATCTCGGCCATCCTGGCGGGCAAAGCCGAACTGCGCGAGATCATTGACGAAGCTCTCGAACGCCGCCGTCTTCATAACGAACGCACGATTCTTTTTGTGGACGAAGTCCATCGCTGGAATAAGGCCCAACAGGACGCGCTCCTGCCTCACGTCGAGAACGGAGCCGTGACCCTCATCGGCGCGACGACCGAGAATCCATACTTCGAAGTCATCAAAGCTTTGATCTCGCGCTCGCGCGTTTTTCAACTCCGAAATTTAAACCAGACCGAGACCGGGATTCTTTTGGATCGCGCCCTGGCAGACAAGGAACGCGGCTACGGACAAAAGCGCGTCATCCTGGACCTGGAAGCGCGCGGCCATTTAATTGAGATGGCCAGCGGCGACGCCCGCAACGCGTTAAACGCCATCGAACTGGCGGTTGAATCCACAGCCCCCGATAAAGATGGCAATATTCACATCACTCTCGATGTCGCACAAGAATCAATCCAACGCCGCGCAGTTTTATACGACAAAGACGGCGACGCGCATTACGATACGATTTCAGCATTCATCAAATCAGTGCGCGGCTCCGATCCTGATGCCGCACTTTACTGGCTCGCAAAAATGTTGTACGCAGGCGAAGACCCGCGCTTCATCATCCGCCGCTTGATCATTCTCGCGGGCGAAGATATCGGCCTTGCCGACCCAATGGGCATTGTAGTAGCCGCTTCAGCGGCTCAAGCTTTTGACTTCATCGGACTGCCCGAAGGTGTCTACCCCATCGTCGAAGCGACGTTATATCTCGCTACCGCGCCCAAGTCCAACAGTGCGGGCGCATATTTCAAAGCCATGAAGAAGCTGGAAGACGAGGGACAGGTTTCCGTGCCCAAGCATTTACAGGATAGTAACCGCGATGGTACAGCAACAGGCCAAGGCCAAGATTATGTTTATCCGCACGAACAGGAAGGCCACTTTACGCCGCAGCAATATTTGCCCAAGCGCTTATTGGGAACATATTTTTATACGCCTTCACAGGAAGGCTACGAGTCTCTACTGGCTACACGCCTAGAAATGTGGCGCGAAGCACAGAGAAAAGCTCTTGGAATTATGGATGTCAAAAACATTCCCGACATGAGCGAAGAACAAATTATGGAAATGAAAAGGCGCATCAAATAACATGCCAATCTTATTGCTCATCCGTCACGGCGAAAACGATTATTCCAAAAAAGGGAAACTCGCAGGACGGTTGCCCGGCATCCATCTGAACGAACGCGGACAGAAACAGGCTGAGGAATTAGGCAAAGCCTTGGCCGAAGTTCCGATCAAAGCCATTTATTCCAGTCCGCTCGAGCGCGCCATGGAAACCGCCGCGCCTATTGCCAACGCGCGTAAATTAAGTATTATTCAAGAGCCGGGCCTGCTGGAATCAA
>JAKBYW010000278.1:0-4015 GCA_021840275.1 Chloroflexota bacterium
AGATCACCGGCACCGGCACCGACGGCTTGCGCATCCGCTCCGCCGCTGGATTAAACAGCGACACTGTTTTTCGCGGCGAAGAGTCTGAAACTTTTCAAATCAAAGATGGCCCCAAGGAAGCGGACGGACATACCTGGTGGTATGTTGTCGCTCCGTACGATAACACGCGTGCAGGCTGGGCCGCCGCCGATTTTCTGGCGGTTGTGCCATCGCCGTAAAATTCACGTCATTGCGAGGATGGTCGAGTAGGCGGCGCACTTCCGCCGTATCGAGACCCGACGACACTTGCACCTGGCGCAAGTACAGGTAAGCAATCTCAGCGATCAAACAGGAGATTGATTCGGGCTGGGTTTCGATATGGGCGAGAAAAGCGCTCGCCTTACTCAACCACCAACCCTCGCAACGACATTCATATTATTGGAGAATCAACATGAACGAAAAAGCAACTGGCATTACAGCCAACAAAAAGACCCGCGAATTTATCATTAACTGGAACGATGGACACGTCAGCGTTTATCCGTTTGGATTGTTGCGCGCGGCCTGTCCGTGTGCCTCCTGCCGCGGCGGGCACGAAAACATGAAATCCGAGCCGGACGCGGATGTGTTCAATATCCAGCTTGAAGATTCGCCGGCCACGAGGATCAACAATGTCAAAGCCGTCGGCTCCTATGCGCTGACCATCGTCTGGGAGGACGGCCACGATTATGGAATTTACAACTGGCATTATCTGCGGGCATTGTGTCCGTGCGAGGAAGATCGCGCGAAGTATGGAAGATAAGAACAACTATCATATTGATAAACCCACACCATTCAACGATGTAAATGAGATTTTGAAGTTTTTTACATCAGCGGCTGTACTTATCCTCAAAGAGAATCTAATCGGAATATATCTCACCGAATCACTTTCATACGAGGCTTTCAATTACAACAGAGGCCCGAACACGAGTTCATAACATACGCGGTTGGTGAGTTTAAATTTCCCGTTTCAAGGCACCTTTTGCCAGCCCAGGTGCAGCACATCGCACCGCCTACTTGACCGTCACTCGCAATGACGTAGATTTATATTTTGTCCCCGATCATTTTGGCAATAAACTTTTTTGTGCGGCGACTGCAATTGCCGCGGCGCGCGAATCGACCCCCAGCTTGCCGTAAATACTTGCCAGATAAGCCTTGACCGTCCGTTCGGAGATTCCGAGGTGTGCGGCGATTTCCTTGCTGCGTTCGCCGCGGGCGACGGCCTCGAGCACTTCCTGTTCGCGTTCTGTCAGGTTCACCGGTTCAGTCGATTCAATTTTTGTTAAAGGCACATTTGTGCGCGATAAGACGCGCGCTATGATTTCCGGTTTGAGCAGGGTCTCGCCGCGCGCCGCTGCGCGGATGGTGTTGAACAAGGTGGTGCGGTCAGTATCTTTCAATAAATAACCGCGCGCGCCTGCCTGAAGTCCGCGAAGCATGAGATCATCTTCATTAAAGGTAGTTAAAATAACGACTGCAATGTTAGGCTGTTCAACGCGAAGTTTTTCGATGGCGGTCAAGCCGTCCATGTTGGGCATACGCAAATCCATCAGGACAACATCAGGCTTCAATTTTTTGCAGAAAGTCAACGCTTCAACGCCATCAGAGGCTTCGCCCACGAGTTCGAAATCGGTTTCGGTTTCAAGAATCAAGTGCAATCCCTGGCGGATGATGAGATGATCGTCGGCGATGAGAATCTTTATCATAGCGGAATCTGGATTTTCAACGTAGTGCCTTTATCTTTATCGCTTTGGATTTCAAAACTACCATTTACCAAACGGACACGTTCTTGGATTCCCAGCAAGCCATAATGGCCCGCTGGAATCGCAGACGCGTCAAAGCCCTGACCGTCATCTTGTATCGTGACCGACAGGTTTTTGTCTTTCACTCTGACATCCACTGCCACATTCCCTGCCTGGGCATGATGCACGATGTTGGTGAGCGCTTCTGCCACAGAGCGGAGAACAGTCTCTTTAACGGGATCAGGCAAAGGCAGAGTCTGATCCGCGTGGAAAATGCAGGGGATGCCGGTCGCATCGGTGAAACGGGAAATCTCAAGACGCAGGGCAGAGTCCAGATCATCCAAAGAAGATTGACGAAGGTCGTTAATCACGTGGCGCGCATCCGAAAGTGTTGCGCGGGCTTGTCCCATGGCGTTGGCGACGATGGAGCGCGCCTTCTCAGAGCGGTTGTTGGCGAGATGCGCGTCGGCGGCTTCGAGTTGGAGGATGAGACCCGCGAGACCCTGCGAAAGTGTGTCGTGAAGTTCGCGCGCCATGCGCTGACGTTCATTGGCGATGGTAAGGTCTTCGACCTGCGCGGCATATTCGGATAATTGCCGATTGGCAGTTTCAAGTTCAGAAGCCAGCATTTGCGCCCGTTCACGCGCTTCCGCCTGGCGGGTATAGAGAGTGACGTACATGCTGACGAAAATAACGGTGGGAATGGAAGTGAGCAGCCAAAAAAACACTCCTTCCTTGGCGGTAAATAAGAGGAAGTTTGCGAGCGAAAGCGCGAGATAAAAAATAACAGAAAGAATGCCCCAGCGGTTGATGCCCAGAAAACCAATGGTTTCACCGATCAACGCCATGTAAAGCGCAAAGACCATGCCGATGTTGCCAGATAAATTGACGATGACAAAAGCCAGCGCGCTCTGGCCGAGGATGTACCAGATCACGCGTCTGCGGTTTTGAATGATGCGGTTAGCGTTCCAATGCGCGACGATGTGGATGGCAAGCAACAGCGTGAACGGGATGACCAGCCAGGATGTTCGCAGGTTTGGTTGCGCGATGAGCGACCAGATATACATCCCGACCATAACAAAAGTCATGAACGCAAAGAAGATGCGATAATCCTGTTCAACCCTGGGGGAAGATTTCATTTGCATGACGTTCAAATTCTATCCGATTATAAAATCTGCTGCCATTGTCCGAGCGGACAGTGTACGAAAGGGCAGTGTCCATTTTCCCAAAGGAGCAATGGCAGCGGTCATTTGTGTTGCATATACTAATGGCAGATAAAACAAAGGAGAATTTATGAATGCAATCGAAGTCAGGAATCTCAAGAAGTCATTTGGCGATTTTCAAGCCGTGCAGGATGCAAGTTTCAACGCGGACTCTGGTGAAGCATTGAGCCTGCTGGGGCCGAACGGCGCGGGCAAAAGCACAACCATCTCGATGCTCTCTGGCCTGCTCGCGCCGACCAGTGGTGATGCGTTCATCATGGGGTATTCCGTCACGAAAGAGCCGGAAGCCGCGAAGAAAAGTCTGGGTGTTGTGCCACAGGACATTGCTCTATATCCCGATCTCTCAGCACGCGAGAATTTGGTCTTCTGGGGCAAGATGTATGGTTTGCGCGGAGGAGCGCTCAACTCTCGCGTGGATGAAGTGCTGGAAGTCATCGGGCTGGCTGACCGCCAGAAGGATCGCGTCGACAAGTTTTCGGGCGGTATGAAGCGGCGCGTCAACATTGGTGCGGCATTGTTGCATAAGCCCGCGGTCATCATCATGGACGAGCCAACTGTCGGCATTGATCCACAGTCGCGCCGACACATTCTTGATAATGTCAAAGAACTTAATCGCCAAGGCATGACCGTGCTTTACACCACGCATTATATGGAGGAAGCCGCGGAACTCTCGCATCACATCGCCATCATGGACAAAGGCAAAATCATCGCCCATGGCACGCATGATGAGTTGATCAAAATGGTCGGAGAGCAAACGCGCATCGATATTACGCTCAACACTGAAGCCGAGAAAATTCTTTTCGTATGGCAGAAAACCGAGGGCGTATCGAAAATCGATTCATTGGATGGCAAGGTCACGGCATTGGTTGATGATTCAAATCGTGTTTTGCCGCGCCTCTTCGATGCTGCATCCAAAGCCGATGTACGCATCACGTCCGTTGATATTCAGGAGCCAAATCTTGAAACCGTGTTCCTGCATCTCACTGGCCGTGCGCTGAGGGATTGACATGAAAATTCTGGATATCGCCTTCAAAG
>JAKBYW010000279.1:0-4006 GCA_021840275.1 Chloroflexota bacterium
ATCGTGCCGCGCAAAATTCCAACGCGCGATTCAAGTCCTTCGAGTTCGCGCACGTCGGCATCTGAGCGCTCATAGATATTTTTCAAACCAGTTTCTTCCAGCAAAATATCGGCGATGGTTTCCTTCCAAAATTCTGAACCAGCCGTCAAGGATTGAAGGACAAGCACATCGCCGTAACGGTCAACGATTAAGCCGGGCAGACCGTCTGATTCGGCGTGGATGAGGCGGATGGCATCGGTGTCATGTTTCAAGTTCCAGGTTTCACGCGAGTGAATTGCAGATTTGATTCGCTTGCGAAAAAAATCCGCGTCAACGGGTTCATCGTTGAATGTCCAGGCGCGGGCGCAGATTTGCGAGAGGGGCGAGTATGCGGCACGAGCGAGGAAGTCCCCGTTAAACGAGAGCACATCCAACGTCGCGCCCGAAGCGGAGTCTTTATCCACGCGTTCGACGGCGCCGGAAAATATCCACGGATGGCGGCGAAGCAGGGATTTTTCACGTCCGGATTTGAGGGTGATAGATGACATGGCGTGACAGGCTGATAATCCAGATCGACTTCGCTTTACCGAATAATCCCAATCTGTTTTCCGGCCGTGGCGATGACGTCCATCGCGCGCTGGATCTCGTCCGGCTCGTGCGCGGCAGTGACCGTCGCACGCAGGCGCGCCTGGCCTTCGGGCACGGCAGGTGAGACCACCGGCAAAACGAAGACGTCATGATGCTGCGCTTCGCGCGTCATCATGAAGGCATTCTTGTCCGTGCCACACAGCACGGGGACGATGGCGGTCGTGGTCAGGCCGGTATCGAAGCCATAAGATTTGAGTCCGTTGATGAACTGCTCGCCATTCCTGCGCAGCTTATCAACACGCCAGGGTTCATCCAAAATCACTTTGAAGGCTTCATTGGCCGCCGCGGCTTGCGCAGGTGGAATGGCCGCTGAAAAAATATAGGCGCGGCTGGCATGACGGAAATAATTGATCAATTCCTTTTTGCCCGCCACGTATCCGCCCACCGACGGGATGGTTTTGCTCAAGGTTCCCATTTTGATATCGACCACATCTTCGAGGCCGAAATGTTCCTCGATGCCGCGTCCGGTTTTGCCGAGCACGCCGATCGAATGGGCCTCGTCCATCATCAAATACGCGCCGTACTTTTTGCAAACTTCGACCATCTTCGGCAGGTCGATCACGTCACCGTCCATCGAGAAGACGGCGTCAGCGATGACCAGTTTCGAGACGCCATCAGGAATTTGTCCAAGCCGCTTCGCCAAATCATCCATGTCATTATGTTTGAAGCGGCGGAACTCCGCGCCGGACATCAGGCATCCGTCCACGATGGAGGCGTGATTGAGTTTATCGGACAAAACGTAATCGCCGCGTCCCATCAAGGTCGAGACGACGGTCAGGTTGGTAACATATCCGGATGTATAAGTGATCGCAGATTCGGCGTGCTTGAAGTGTGCAATGGTTTCTTCGAGTTCGTCATGAATGGTCAGCGTACCAGCCAGTGTGCGGACGCCGTTCGTGCCGGTGCCGAATTTATCAACGGCTTTCTTGGCAGCTTTATTAATTCGCGGATGGCCGATCAAACCAAGATATCCATACGAGGCATACATGCCCATCTCACGTCCATGCACCAGCACTTTGGCTCCGGCGCGGATCTCTTGGATGGGTTGATTATAAAAATACAGATCATTTTCCTTGAGCATCGCAACGCGCTCGCTGAAGGCCTGGATGCGGCGCGAGACGGCATCATCTTTATCGAAATTCATATTTGACTCCTGAAGAACAATTGGCTTGAAGTGTAGCCGAGGCAGGGACAACTGTCAAACTGGTTCAAGCACCACGATGGGAATGTGCCGCGCCGTCATCTTTTGATAATCGAGATATTGCGGATGCCGCTCGCTGGCGAACTTCCACATCGTTTCATATTCCGGACCCTGAACCTCGCGCGCCAGCACCGAAACTTTTTCGCCTCTGACGTCTATCTCGGCGCGCGGCTGACTGATGATATTGAAATACCAATCGGCGTTCTTATCCTTTCCCCAATTCGAGGCGACGATCAGATATTTGCCTTCATACTCGAAATAAGCGATCGGGATGGCGCGCTCTATTCCCGACTTGCGCCCGATGGTATGCAGAATCAAAATTGTCTGTTTACCAAGCTTGCTCCCAATGCGTCCGTGGCTGGTGCGGATGAAAAAGGTGTTGATAGCCATGAACCATTTGATAAAGAGGTCTTTCATACTTCGCTGTTTCTCTTTTCAACGGAAATATCCCCTTTGACAATAAATGCGACAAACCCCGTTCCCGTGATATTTATCGGTTTATTAGAGTGTAAAACCACTGCCTGTGGCAGTGAGTAGAGTGAAAAGGTTGGACCGTGAAGAGTAGTTGAGAAGTTGGATATGATGAGTCTCCCTGGAAGGCGTGCAACCAACCAAAAGGAGAACCCATCATGACCCAACGATTCAAAAGGCTATCACATTCGCTGTATGAGTGCAAGTATCATATTGTGTTCTGTCCGAAGTATCGATATCGGATATTCAAGGAAGCGATAGGAGAATATGCCAAGCAGCAAGTGTATCAACTGTGTAAGCAAAAAGAGCAGGTAGAAGTAATGGAATTGAATGTGCAGCCAGACCATGTGCATCTGGTGGTGTCGATACCGCCGAAATATGCAGTATCAGAATTCATGGGCTACCTGAAAGGTAAAATGGCAATCCGATTGTTCCAACAATATGAGAGTCTTGGGCGACGATATTGGGGGCGTCACCTGTGGGCGAGGGGATACTGTGTGAGCACGATTGGATTGGATGAAGAAAAGATCAGGAAATACGTGCAGTGGCAGGAGAAACAAGAAAAGCAAACTGAGACAGTACAAGGAAAGTTATTCGATTAAGAATCTATCCTGAAAGAGCGCGCCTTCCAGGCGCATGGCTCTAAAGCCACCGCCTTTGGCGGTGGTAGTTTACTTCTTAAACTCGATTTATGAATATCGTATAATCTGCCCGATGCTTGAATTCACCAACGCAACTCGAAACTACTGTGCACTGGTTCCATCTTCCTAGAGTTACTCATAACGAAGACGCCATCCGCGAATACGAGCGCGGCGAAAGTCGAAAGCTTGGACGATGGATAAGGCGGCTGTTCATTGCTTTGCCGATCATCTTGCTGATTATCTGGTTTGTTTTCCGCTAACTAAATCATAAAGTGTGCGCCATCAATAACTCATCATACATCGTGCCATTGGTGTAAATTGCCTGCGGCTCCACGCCATAGACGGTGAATCCACAGCGGGTGTAGCATCGAATTGCGGGCGTATTGGTGGCGGCCACGCCCAGCTTGAGAATCTTTATTTTGTGAGCACGCGCCCAATCAGCACAACTTGTGATCAGTTCTTCGGTGATGTGCAGTCCGCGCCATTCTGATTTGACGTAGACACTTACGATGAACGCGCTATGCCGGGTCTTTGGCGAATCACCCCGGAAAATTCCGCACATTCCAATCAAGTCATTCTCATGGACAGCGAAAAACATCATACTCTCATTGCCGAGCGAGCGCATTCGCTCAATCTAAAATGTCATGGGGCGCTGTTCATTGACGGCATAATCCGCACTAAATGCCTCGGGATGATTATGCAAACCTTCCAGGCGTAACTCGCGATAAGCCTGCGCGTCGCTTTCCTGTCCTTGACGTATGACGACGTTTCCGCGTGGAGTTCTAATTGTTTTATCCATTTGTGTTTTCGTCCTGCCGTTTCGAGGTTAGCTCACGCAACTGTGGCTTGACTTTCATTACCAATTCTTGAACATCCTTTGCTTCGTGTAAGAGCCCTTCAATGACAGAGCCGAGCGCACGAAGTAATTCGTCTCGCTGTAACGAAGTCACCAATGCTGGGATGAATCGTTCACGAACTTCTGATGGTAAAGCATCATAGCCTCTGCCGTTGGATGTCGGGAGTCCGCGGTGCAGACATGCGAGGCTGAGCGCGTAATCAGATCGGA
>JAKBYW010000006.1:0-18527 GCA_021840275.1 Chloroflexota bacterium
CTGATCCGTTTTGTTCATAAAGGAGGACGTTGTGTCCAAGCGTATTTTGATCGTTGACGACGAGCCGCGCTACCTGCGTTTGCTGGAAGCCAATCTCAAAACTGAGGGATATGGCGTGGTCACCGCCTCCGACGGCTTGCAGGCGATTGAAGTCTTTTCCTCCCAGCCGGTGGATCTGGTTTTGTTGGATGTGATGATGCCGCGTCTCGATGGATTTGGGGTCTGCCAGCGCATCCGTGAATTCTCCAATGTCCCGATCATCATTCTGACTGCCAAAGGCGAGGAGCAAGACCGCGTCAGGGGTCTGGACCTTGGAGCGGATGACTACCTCGTCAAGCCTTTTTCGGCCACCGAACTTTTGGCGCGTGTCCGCGCGGTGCTGCGCCGCGCACAGACTCCCGCCGAACATGAGCAGGAACGTTTCTTCAGCCACGAAAATCTTAAAATCGATTTTGCACGCGCCGAAGTGTGGCGTGACGACCAGCCGATTTCTCTCTCGGCTACTGAATATCGCCTGCTCTTGCAGTTCGCACACAACGTTGGCAAGATACTCACTTCGGAGGATCTGCTTACCAGTGTGTGGGGGCCGGAATATAAAAATGACAAGGAAATTTTATGGGTCAGCATTGCCCGTTTGCGCCAGAAATTGGAGCACGATGCCCATAACCCGCGTCACATTATGACGCGTTCGGGATTGGGTTACCTCATGCTTCCCATCGAATCTTAAGGATAATTCTATGACCGGGAACAAGATACTCATCGTGGACGCAGATATTGCCAGCCGCAATTTTGTCGCGGCGGCCATGCAAAAGGATGGTCACTATATTCTGCAAGCCTCATCTGGCAAGGAAGGTCTGATCCTTGCCTTGCGTGAACGCCCCGAAGTCATCATCATGGATCCAGTCATGGGTGATTTGCAGGGGGAGGAATTTGCCACGCGCCTGCGTTCTGACGTGCGTACGGCCAGCGTCCCTTTGATTGCTCTTAGCAGCGACTCACAGCCCGCCCGTGTCCGCTCCTGTTTGGGGGCAGGATTCAACGAATATCTGATCAAGACCTTACAGGTCATTCCCGCGCTGATCGAAGCCGTAAACCGATTGAGCGGCGATACTGCCGTTGCCATTAAAGATGGCGGATTGCTGATGGTTTTTCTTAGCGCAAAAGGTGGGACTGGCACTTCGTCACTATGTGCCAACATTGCGATGAACATCGCACACAGTCAGCCCGAGGCTCGCGTCGCTGTGGCCGACATTGTCCTGCCCATCGGCTCGATTGATAGGATCGTCGGCTACGAAGGCACTCAGAACCTCTTTACGATTGCCGAGTTGCCTGCTTCAGAAACAACCCCTGAATTTTTCCGTAATAATCTGACCCACATGAAGAATTGGCATTTCCACCTGCTGGCCGGTTCGCCAGATCCTGAGCATAGTAACCGGCTCAACGTTGAGCGGATCGCTGATATCGTCCACGCGCTTAGAGCATCCTATGATTTCGTCTTGCTCGATCTGGGACGCACATTGTCGCGTTTTAGCCTACCTCTCATCGAACATGCCGACTTGATAGTGATGGTCGTCAGCACTGACCAAAGTACAGTCATGCTGACAAAGACAGTCTGGGAATATCTCCGTTCCAAAGGCGTGCGGGCATCCTCCATATACGCTATTTTGAATCGCGCGGTCGGCCTGGAAGGATTGACCAAGACTGAGGCCGAAAAGGTTATTGGCATTGAGATTAAGACGACCATGCCATACCTCGGCAGTGATTTTTCTTTGGCGAATAACCTGCATCAGCCGATTGCGTCGAAATTTCCACAAGCCACAGCCTCAATTGTGTTAGAAGAAGCCTCTCAGCAAATGGTCAGTATGGCGCGCCGTTTGTTATGAATAATACCAGGAGCTAAAAAGATGGATATTGAATTCGACGAAAAAGGCAAGTTTTTCACCAACGTAGTGACCAAGATCTCCGTTCCCGCTACAATCCAAACCACCGGCCGATTGATCCGGGGCGAGGTGCACGTCCGTAAAGGAGAACGTTTGAAAGATGAGTTGGATCGTGATGAACCTTTTCTAGCGATAACAAATGCATCCATTTTGGATGCAGATGGGCAGGTTCAATTCGATGTTCCCTTCCTGGCTGTGCAGCGTTCCCAGATCGTCTGGGTTTTTCCGCATCCGGAAGAAGAACCAAACGAGTAACCCTTATGACTCAGCCAGCGACTCCTGGAGTCCCGCGTTTACCCGCTTCAGATCTTGGAAAGCTCAAACGCTTTTTGATTGACAATCTTTCGCGTGGTATTGAAAGCGAAGGTATTTCGTTTGACCACCGTCATGAATTTATCCAACTGCATTTGAAGGATGTGTACGAACAAGCGCGCATCAGTCTGCCCGCTGATATTCAGAAATCCATCTTTCAAGATGTGATGAACGATATGATGGGCTTCGGACCGATCCAGCCTTTGCTTGATGACGAAGAAATTACTGAGATCATGGTCAACGGCCCGAAAAAAGTTTACGTGGAAAAAAAGGGGCAGCTTGAGCGTTCCAACGTCACCTTTGACGATGACGCCCACGTGATACGGATTATTGAGCGGATCATTCTGCCCCTCGGCCGCCGCGTGGACACGGACAGTCCCACCGTTGACGCCCGCCTGCCGGATGGCTCACGCGTCAATGCGGTCGTGCCACCGGTTGCAATTGACGGGCCATCCATCACCATCCGCAAGTTTCGCAGAGACAAGCTCACGATTGGGCAATTGGTCGAATACAACTCTCTCACGCAAAATATGGCCGAGTTGTTAAGGGCCTGTGTGTTGGCGCGTTTGAATATCGTCATTTCGGGCGGGACGGGTTCGGGCAAGACAACGCTTCTTAACGTGCTGTCCGGCTTCATTCCGGTGAATGAACGGATCATCACCATCGAAGACGCGGCGGAGTTGCAGCTCCAGCAGGATCATGTCTTGCGGCTGGAAACAAGGCCTGCCAGTGTGGACGGCAGTGGCGAGACCACCATCCGTGATCTTGTCCGTAACTCATTGCGGATGCGGCCTGACCGGATCGTAGTGGGCGAGTGCCGTGGCGGCGAAGCGTTGGATATGCTTCAAGCCATGAACACGGGACACGATGGTTCGTTGACCACCTTGCATGCCAATACTCCGCGTGATGCCCTCTCGCGTCTCGAGACGCTGGTGTTAATGGCTGGCATGGACTTGCCGCTTAAAGTCGTTCGCCAGCAAATTTCCTCGGCGGTGGATCTCATCGTTCAGCAATCTCGTTTGAAAGATGGCACGCGCAAAATCACGGCCATCACCGAAGTTGCTGGCATGGAAGGCGATACGATTGTCCTGACCGATGTGTTTAAATTTGAGCTGACCGGTATCGGTGAAGGCGGCAAAGTGCTCGGCGATTTGAAAGCCACCGGAATTCGTCCGGCCTTCTCGCCGCGCTTGGAAGCCGCTGGGTTCAAGCTTGGCGCCGAACTCTTTGGCAATGCTCTTGCCGATAGGTTAGCCAGCCATCCACGGCGTTAATTCCTTGTTATTTCTGAGAGATGAATGGATAGATGATGGGGCTTCTTCTGCTATAATCAGCCCACCAGGACTGCATGGATACTCGCTCTCAAATCACTCTCCGCACCAAGAAACTTGGTGTTTTGATTCGTGACGCACGCATGGCAGCGCGGCGCAGCATTGATGAATGCGCCGCGGCCATCGGCGTGACCAAAGGCATCTTCCGCGCCTATGAAGAAGGCCGCCGCGCTCCTTCCCTGCCTGAACTTGAGATACTTGTTTATTATCTCAACCTGCCCATTGATCATTTTTGGGGCAAATCGTCTATTTCAAGCGAGGCGTCGCTCACTGAACCAATTGACCTACCGCAACTTGCTGAATTGCGCCAGCGCATGATCGGCGCCTTGCTTCGGCAGGAACGTAATCACGCCAGCATTTCCATTAAGGCGCTGACGCAGGAAACCGGTATTAGGGGGACGCGTATCAAAGCCTATGAACTTGGCGAGCGTCCGATTCCCTTGCCGGAACTGGAAGCGTTGCTGGTTGTCCTGGGCAGCCGTATCGAAACTTTCTTCGACCAGAGCGGCCCGGTTGGCGAATGGATGACGGATCAAAAATCTGTTCAACAGTTCCTCGAATTACCCAAAGAATTGCAGGCATTCGTTTGCCAGCCGGTCAACCGTCCCTATCTTGAACTGGCGCTAAAGCTCAGTTCCATGCCCACTGACAAATTGCGGTCGGTGGCCGAAGGCTTGCTCGACATTACGTTGTGACATTTACTGCACAGAAGAAGAATTGATAACAATGACTACGGTGGAAGAACTTCAGAAATTATCTCAAACAGGGAAACTGACCTTTGAAGCAGGCCAATACGAAACCGCCGCAAGCGCATTTGAAAGCGCGGTAAAAGGCTATGCAGCGCTCGGCGACCAGATCAACGCGGCCGAGATGAAGAACAATATGAGCGTGGCACTCCTTCAGGCAGGAAAAGCACAGGCAGCCCTGGCTGCCGCATTAGGTACTGACGAAGTCTTTGCCAATAGCCAGGACCTCAAGCGTCAGGGCATCGCTGTTGGCAACCAGGCCGCCGCGCTCGAAGCGCTCAAACGCAATGACGAGGCTCTCGCGGCTTATGAACGCTCTGCTCAACTCTTCGCAGACGCTGGCGAAGGCGACATGCGTTCGATCGTGCTCAAATCTGCGGCGGCCATTAAACTCAAAAGCGGCAAGGTCGCCGACTCCGCTTTCAAGATGATCGGCTCGCTCGAAGCCAAAGACAAGCCATCCATCTTCGAAAGCATTCTGAAATTTCTCCTGCGTTTCCTGCAAAGATGATCACGGCCACTCCTTCGGCCTCGCTGAGGGCGGGCCTGCGGGTCCGCCCGGCGGTTTATGAAGATCATCAAAAGATTGCCGATCTTATCCTCTTTGAACGGCATGTTCACCGACACCTGGATTGGCGCGGTCCGATTGAATGGCTTGGAACCCCTCCTTATTTTGTTACAGAAGAAAATGGACGCGTAACCGCCGCCCTGGCCTGTCCACCCGATCCGGATCCCATTGCCTGGATTCGACTCTTCGCCCATGCCTCGCATCTTAGCGGGCCCTCAGCCTGGTCGCCTTTATGGGAGGCAGTGCGCGGCGAATTGACTGCGCATGGCGGCGGGACAGTGGCGGCCATTTCCACGCAACGCTGGTTCGAGCTGCTCCTGCTCGAAAGCGGATTTACGCTTTGCCAGCATATCGTTCTGCTTGAACGGGCTGAACAGCCGATCCAGCCAACTTCTCTTCGCGCGGGTATTCTGGTTCGAGAAATGTCAACTGACGACCTGCCGCGCATCGTCGAAGTGGACGCGGCCGCTTTTGAACCGCTCTGGCATAATTCGCTGGGCGCGCTGACGGAAGCCTTTTCTCAGGCATTGTATGCCTCCGTCGCGGAGGATGCGTCAGGCGTGATCGGGTATCAACTGTCAATCGGGAATCCGCTTGGGGCACACCTCGCCCGCCTCGCCGTCTGGCCTGAGGCGCAGGGGCGCGGACTTGGTCTGGCGTTGGTGAGCGATCTCGTCCAAAAGTTGAACGAGCGCAATGGCCGGTCGCGTATCACGGTCAACACGCAGGACAATAATGCCGCATCGCTGGCTTTGTATCACAGGCTCGGCTTTCTACGTACGGGAGAGCAGTTTCCGGTGTATGCACTCCGGCTCGAACTGGCCAGGTTATGATTGTATCGGATGTTATTTTTCTTGCCACGCCGTAGCGCCTTACGATTGCGAATTCAAGATCGTTACCTTATCAGGAGGCTGAAATGAAATCTTTTGAATCAAGCTGGGACAATAAGGACGGCACAAAGTTTTATGTCCAGGGTTGGGAGCCGGATGCGAATCCTAAAGCTGTGGTGTGTCTCGTGCATGGACATGGCGAACATGTCGGGCGGTACGCGCATGTCGGCGATACGTTCAGCAAGGCCGGTTATGTTTTGGTCGGTTACGATGAGCGCGGACATGGCAGGACCACTGGCGCACGCGGACAAGTTCCGTCTTACGATGCGCTGATGAATGATATTGCAGATTTCCTGGCGCAAATGAAAGCGCGTTACCCTGGCTTGCCGCTCTTTTTATATGGTCACAGCATGGGCGGCAATCAGGTGCTCAATTTTGCGCTGCGCCGCAAACCCGAATTGGCGGGCGTGATCGCCACCGATCCGTGGCTTAAACTGGCTTTTGATCCGCCTGCGATCAAAGTGACTCTGGGACGCATGATGAATAACATTTATCCGGCGTTTACGCAGGCCTCCGAATTGGAAACCGCCGCGCTCTCGCGTGACCCGGAAATTGTCCGCGCATACGAGCATGATCCTTTGGTGCATGACAAGATCTCGGCCCGCCTTTTTGTCGGTCTGTATGAATCCGGGTTGTGGGCGCTCGACCACGCTGCCGAATTTTCTCTGCCGCTTCTCTTGATGCACGGCACCGCCGACCGCCTGACTTCCTGGCAGGCCAGCCAGGAGTTTGCGCAACGCGCCGGGAAAATTGTCACCTGGCGGGCGTGGGATGGCTTTTATCACGAGATTCACAATGAGCCTGAAAAAGCTGAAGTGTTGAAAACCATGACGACATGGATGGATGAGCGCTTAAGTAAAAAATGAGTCTTTCTCCCGCGTTCTATACAAAAATTCCTGAACATGGGAAAATTTTGCAAACATATTCGTATGAGGTGAATCAATGAGTAAAAAAGATCGTGAAGGTGGTAAGAGCAAACGTCAGGAATTTCGTGAGAAGCGCCGCCGTGAGGAACAGCGCAACCGATGGATTTGGATCGGTCTGATTATTATTGGCGCATTTCTGGTTGTGTTCTTCTTTGTTTACCCGCAACTTAAGCCGATCGCGGCAGTCCAGCCCATTACACCTGTTGCTCGCCCGAATGCGAACGGCACTTCGGCCGGCAATCCTAATGCGCCCGTCAAGTTGGTTGAGTTCTCAGATTTCCAATGCCCGTATTGCAAACAGTATTGGCAGCAGACGGAAGCACAGATGGTTGACGCCTATGTAAAAACAGGCAAAGTATTCTATACTGACCGATCAGCGGGCAACTGGGTCAGTGGTAACATTGGTCAGGGCGGAACCGAATCCCAGGACGCTGCAATGGCCGCTTATTGTGCAGCCGACCAGAACAAGTATTGGGATATGCACGATGCGCTCTTTACCAATGTGATTGGCGAGGATGCTGGCTCTTTCACGCAACGCCGATTGCAAGCGATTGCCCAGAGTGTTGGTCTCGACATGAATGCCTTTAACTCATGTTATTCCAGCCAGAAGTACTTGAAGCAGGTCAATCAAGATTATCAGGATGCGCTGGCTGCAAAGATTCAAGGGACGCCTTTCTTTGTCATCAGTTATATACCGAAAGGCCAGACCCAGGCTGTCACTACCACTCTGGACGGCGCGCAGCCGTTCAGCACGTTCCAACAGGAGCTTGATAAGGCTTTGGTGGCCGCGGGCGCAAAGTAAAACTTGTTCTATAATGCGTAAAAAGACGCGGCGATGAGCCGCGTCTTTTTTTAATGAGGCGTAACCAAGATTTTTATTTTTCTTTGCGGCTCTGCGTCTGCGCGTTAAATTGTTGGAAACGATCGCTGGATGATGGGACGGAAAATCATTTCTGTATCGCCGACAAAATCCAAACGATTAGAGGGGCAACCGCCAACGCAGGCAGAAAATTTCCAACGCGGATTTTTTTGATCTCCAGCAGACTGCTGACCGCCAGTCCGACCAGGATCACGCCGCCGGTGGCTGTTAATTCATTGATCATTGAGTCGATCACGGCTTTCATGGCAGGATCAGTCATTGCGTTTGTCATGCTCACATTCAATTGCATGGCGAGAAAGCTGATGCCTCCTTGAAAGATTAGGATAACGATGGAAGAAAATAGCACTCCCATGCCTAAAGAGGAAGATAATGCCAGTGATGCGAAACCATCCAACACCGATTTCACAGCCAGCAGACTGTAATCGCCTCGCAAGCCATCCTGAATGGAGCCGAGGATGGTCATTGGGCCGATACAAAAAAGCAGGGATGCCGTCAGGAAGCCGCGCACGAATTTGCTGGAGCCAACTTCAGCATTTGATTTGGCAAATCGCTTTTCGAGAATTTGGCCGAGGGATTGCAAACCGTCTTCAATTCTCCACCATTCACCCAGCAGGATTCCGATTAACAATGCGCCCAATACGATCAATGGATTTCCAGTCTTGAGGAACATTTGCAGTCCCATCGCCGCAGTGAAGAGTCCCATACCGGCGACGACCGTTGACTTCAACTGTTCGGGAATGCGCGCGCCGAACAACATGCCTAACGTACTGCCGAGAATTACGGTGACGACATTGATGATTGTGCCTGTCATTGATTCTCCATGTGTAAGGGCTTCTTTGCTTTTGTGGTGGATTTTCCCGACGCCTGGTTTTCAATCAATTCCAACACGAATAATAGTGAAGATAATCGGTTGAGATATTGTTGCAGAGCCGGATTCTTGATCTCTGCGCGGTCGAACAGTTCGACGACGCGGCGTTCGGCGCGGCGGACAACTGCGCGCCCCAGCGAAAGAGCCGCGCCTGATGGCGTGTCACCCGGCAGGATGAATTCCTTGGGCATCTCGATTGTTTGGCTCAGCGCGTCGGTTTGCTCTTCGAGCCAGGCCACGCGTCCCGCCTCGAAGTGAAATTGGCGCGCGTTTTCAGGCGGAGCGGCCACTTCGGCCATGATCCGGTATAGGTCGCGTTGTGATTCGAGCGGGAGCGGCCCACAGCGCGGATCTCGCGTCGAAGCGCGCGCCAGTCCCAGCGTCGCGGAAGATTCGTCCAGCGCCCCGAGGACTTCCACGCGGGCGTGATACTTCGCGACGCGTCCTTCGCCGAGCAGGCTGGTCGTTCCATCGTCACCTTTTCGTGTGTAAAAAGACACGGGTAAATTATAATTTCAGTCAACTCTTATGGAAACCCCATTCGTGCATCATTCGGTCCTCCGGCGCTTGTATTCTGGGCATTGTCACTGGCATTTCAGCCCGAGCCACCGCCGCTCTAGGCAAAAGATGGTCCCTTTTGGGTCCCTGTTTTTTTGCAAAAGGTCATATTTCAACCATGACCTACATCACTTGCCTTGTGCTGTCAGGCACAATAAAATAGTTATTACTGGTAAGAATTAGTTGTTTTCTATGAGAGGAAAGACGCCATGCAAATCACCCGTCAAGCTGACTATGCAGTTCGTGCAGTCCTTCATTTGGCGCGACTCGGAAACACTGAGCGCGCAGCAACCAGCATGATCGCGGAGGAGCAAAACATTCCGCCCTCCTTCTTAGCCAAAATTATTTCGCAATTGTCCATTGCCGGACTTCTGCACACTTCACGCGGAGCACGAGGCGGTGTTACTCTCGGGCGCGAACCCGGGGATATCACCCTGCTGGAAGTCGTCGAGGCGATTGACGGCCCGATCCAACTCAACGAATGTGTTGGCGAGGATGGCATCTGCTCATATGCGGATAAATGTCCGCTTCGGCCTGTGTGGTGCGATGCGCAGGATGAACTGGTTGCAAAACTCAGAGGAACAAATTTTGCGCAATTGCTGACGGCGTAAAGTGAACAACAAGTTGGAAAACAAATTCCTCACGGCGTATAATTGCCGTGAGGAATTTCTTATCCTCCAAATGAAAACAAGGAGTCTCCCATGTCAGGACCTCGCGCCGTCCGCGCACCGCGCGGTACACAACTCACTTGCAAGAACTGGCTGATCGAAGCGCCATATCGCATGATCCAAAACAACCTCGACCCGGACGTAGCTGAGCGTCCGCAGGATCTGGTCGTCTATGGCGGGCGCGGACAGGCGGCGCGCTCATGGGAAGCTTTCGATGCAATCCTGGAATCGCTCAAGAATCTCGAAGAAGATGAAACGCTGCTCGTCCAATCGGGCAAGCCGGTGGCAGTGTTTAAGAGTCACAAGGACGCGCCGCGCGTTCTGATCGCAAACTCCAATCTTGTGCCGCATTGGGCCACGCAAAAACATTTCGATGAGTTGGCCGCAAAGGGACTCATCATGTATGGACAGATGACCGCCGGTTCGTGGATCTACATCGGCACACAGGGAATTTTGCAGGGCACGTATGAAACGTTCGGCGCGCTGGCGAAACTCAAAGGTTGGGGTTCGCTCAAAGGAAAATTTTCCCTGACTGCCGGTCTTGGCGGCATGGGCGGCGCACAACCACTTGCCATCACAATGAATGAAGGCGTGGGACTCATCGTCGAAGTGGACCCAGCACGCGCCAAGCGACGCCTCGATACGGGATATGTTGATCGCGTGGTGGATAATCTAGAAGAGGCGATGACCCTTGTCGAAGAATATGTCGACAAGCAGACTCCGCTCTCGATCGGGTTGATCGGCAACGCATCTGACATTTATACCGAGCTGGCGATGCGCGGCGTCACACCGGATGTGGTGACGGATCAAACGTCAGCGCATGATGTTTTGTCGTACGTTCCTTCCGGACTTTCGCTGGTTGCGGCAGACGAGTTGAGAAAATCGGACCCGAAGAAATATGAAGAGATGAGCATGGCTTCGATGGCGAAGCACGTGCAGGCCATGCTGGAATTTCAACGCAAGGGCGCGGAGGTTTTTGATTATGGCAACAACATCCGACAGCGTGCCTTCGATTACGGCGTGACGGATGCGTTTGAATTTCCCGGCTTCGTGCCTGCTTATATTCGCCCGTTGTTCTGCGAAGGCAAAGGACCATTTCGTTGGGTCGCGCTTTCAGGCGATGAAGAAGATATTTTCAAGACCGATCAAGCTGTGATGGAACTTTTCCATGAAGATGATCATTTGCATCGCTGGCTGAAGATGGCGCGAGAGAAAGTTCATTTTCAGGGATTGCCTGCGCGCATCTGTTGGCTCGGATACGGCGAGCGCGTCAAGGCTGGTTTGAAATTTAACGAGATGGTGGCACAGGGAGTTTTGAAAGCGCCGATCGTGATCGGACGTGATCATCTGGATGCAGGTTCGGTGGCTTCGCCAAATCGCGAGACAGAATCGATGAAAGATGGCACGGACGCGGTCAGCGATTGGCCGATTCTCAACGCCATGATCAATGCAGTCGGCGGTGCGACGTGGGTTTCATTCCATCACGGCGGCGGGGTTGGCATTGGATACAGCCAGCACGCCGGGCAGGTCATCGTCGCGGACGGCACGCCCGAAGCCGCCCGCAGATTGGAAAGAGTCCTTACAACGGATCCCGGCATGGGCGTGGTCAGACACGCAGACGCGGGTTATGAAATCGCGATAGATGCAGCCAAACGTCACGGCATCAAGATGCCAATGTTGAAATAGACTGTGGCAATGGTCAGTAAATAATAAAAACATGATTACCTTCGAACTTAAGGATTCAGCCACAGAGTACACAGACTAGCGCGGATTTGAAAATAAACCACCAAAAGAATTGGCTGACTCACTAATCTGAGTCGGCCAATTTTGTGTAAATCGGTGAAATCTGCGGCTAGGTTTTTTGAAGATTAAATTCGGGGTGAGTCATGTTTGGTTAAGTTTCGGCCATTTCCTTTGGCTCGACATGCACCGTTACATCTGATTGAGGCACAAGTTTCTTCACTTCCTTTTCGATCTTCTCAGTCATGGCATGAGCTTCGTTAAGCGTGCGCTCGCCATCCATCGTCACATGTAAATCCACAAACCAGCGCGCGCCCGATGGACGAATGCGCACCGCATGGCAATCATACACACCTTTCATCTTTTGGATTTTCACGATGATCTGCTCCGTCATGCCGTTCGGTGCAGTGTCCATGAAACCCGCGACGGAACGACGAATAAGCCGGATGCCGGTCCACACGATGTTGACGGCCACGAGCACGGCGACCAGCGGATCCAGTAGATTCCAACCTGTGATCCCTACGACCGTGATGCTGATAATCACGCCAACGGAGGTCCACACGTCGGTCATCAAATGCTGGCCGTCGGCTTCGAGCGTGATGGAATTCCGCTTCCTTCCGACCGAGATGAGGGTGCGCGCCACGATGAAATTGATCAACGACGCAGCGGTGGTCACAACCAGCCCGAGCATGAGGGATTCCAGCGCCTGGGGGTGAATCCACCGGTCGAACGCCATCCACAGGATTCCGCCAGCGGCGACCAGAATCAGAATCCCCTCGAGACTGCTGGCAAAATATTCAGCTTTGTTGTGCCCGTAGAGATGATCGCGGTCTGGTGGACGCGCTGCGATGGTCAACATGCCGAGCGCTATGGCCGCGCCCGCGAGATTGACGATGGATTCGGCCGCGTCCGATAACAGACCGACGGAGCCGGTCAGAAGATACGCGCCAGATTTTAGGATGAGCGTGGAAACTGCCGCGCCGATGGAAAGCCAGGCAAAGCTGGTGAGCGCTGTGAAACTCTTATCTTTTGGTATCTGAGTATGCGACATAGTTCCTCAATTCTGAAAATGAGGCCGCCTGTCGTAATTCAGTTGAACCGGTTTTGGGGATTCTACGACTTTGCTATTCTGGCGCCGAGGTTGAAATGATACTCAATCATAGGGATGCTGAAAAGGGGTAAATGTCACGACTTAAAAAAGGGTAGTGGTCCGTGAGCCGTCTCTGGACGGATCGAATAAGATGTCATATCCATCTCAACATTAAAGTGAGTTGTATCCTATCAGCACTGGCGGAAAATACAATGGTTGCGCGGGAGACCGGTAGACACCCTCAAAAGAAATTGTCAGGGTGTGGTGATGGTTACTCCGAGAGGGGATGTTGACACAATCATCTCTTTATTGGTTCGTACGACTCTATACGTTAATCGGAAGGGGGCTAAATAGGGTGATGAGGAATCAATTTAAATGAATACTGAACGAGCAAACCAAGAACAACCATAAAGAACAATGTAAAATTTGCGGTGTGACATTTGTTATTGCATCACGCCCCCAAAAATCGTATGATGATAAATAGAACATAAGACTTCAAACAGATCAAAGGAGAAAAATGACCGCAAATTCTTCGTTCGTTACTTTCCTGTTTCCGCTTCTGGCAGGAGGAGTCTTTGCTGTTTTGGGGATTGGTCTGCTCATCTTCGGCTGGCGTGAGCGTAAAGAAGCCAAAGCAACTGAAGCATGGCCAACTGTGAACGGAACGATCACATCTTCCAGGCTCGATCAGAATACCAGAACTGAGCGAAGAGAGGGACGTACTTACACACACACATCCTATGCCCCGGTCGTTGAATACACTTATGAGGTCGGTGGAAAAACTTATCAGGGTAACCATATCTCCCCTGGTGCGGCAATGAGCTATGATCTGGGAACTGCTCAAAACATTGTCAATCGTTACCAGCCAGCCTCGGCAACGGTTCATTATGATCCCACAAACCCAATGCAGGCTGTATTGGAAACACAGACCAAGGGTGGAAATTTGTTTGTGATCGTCGGCGGAGTATTTGCTGTCCTGGGAGTCGTTGGCTGTTGCGTTGGCATATTGCTGATATTTATGAATCAGGGATAGGATTGAGTTTTTACGACGTTGCCTGCCTGCTGTGAGAACGACTCGCTATGCCGAGAATCTGGCGCAGTGGATTTACGCGAGCGCGGCATCAGCAAGGCACAGGCCAAGACCTTGCGCGCTCAACTCGCGACCTTTGCTGAGGATTGGGAAAGCCCCGAAATGAGCGCGTATGACAACTACGACGCCACACTGGGTAACTCCCAATGAAAGCAATTGACAAAGCCTTGAAATACACACTTGGCTTGTAAAACAAAAACTTGGAGATTTTCAAAATCTCCGGGTTTTTTCATTTATACACCTCACGCCGATGACCCACTTTCAACACAATCAACTTCGTTACGAGATGTTCCATTTGGTAGATGATTCGATAATCGCCAACGCGACACTTGAAACAGCCTTTTCATTCATCGCCCTGCATGGCCTGGTGCTGGATGAGCTCCCCCTTTCCTCAATCCATTCCAATTTGTCGAGCAGGCGTGTTGGTATTGTTGACGCAATCATCCGGAAATCCGATTGTGCTTCGGGCGTTAGGATGACTTGATATGGTTTCATCCCTCCATCTCATCGCGGAAGGATTTCAAATCCATGCCTTCGCTTGCTTGGGATTGTTTGATCGCCTTTCGCAGGGACTCGGCAAATTCGGGGCGCAGTTCGCTGGCAGGCTTGTCAATGCTGGTGAGCACATCCATCAACTGTGTCATCCATACTTCAAGACGCTTGTCTACGGCGCGCTCGACTAGAGTTTCAAACTCATTGGTTGATAATTGATTGACTGTTTTGTTCATGGTGTACCTCTCAATTTCTGCCGTAATTTTGTCCCGCTTTATATCCTTCATTTCTTAAAACCGCAATTTATGCCTGCTTTCAATATACTTGCGAAGAAGCACTAACTCTCGGATTGAAAAAAGTAGGGTTGTTTGGCACGCGCTTTACGATGCAGGAGCAATTCTTCCCAGACGTGTTTTCCAAAGCGGGGATTGCACTCTCCATACCTGAACCTGATGATTAGGATTACATTCATGACAAATATATGAATGAACTGGTACCTGGCATGATCCTCACTGAAACGCGCGAGCGCTTGCTGAGAATTGTGGATCGAATGATGAACCAACAGGGTATTGAAGGATTGATTCTGGGCGGAACGGAACTTCCGTTAATTCTGAAGGATTCTCAATACAATCGAATTCCGTTTTTGGATACTATGCAGATTCATGTAAAACATGTTGTTGCAGAATTACTGTCGTGAGTCTGCGCGAGGAAGAATGGTTTTCGAAGAGCAAAATTGCCGTATCAAGTCTTATGTAAGGTTTGTGTGCACGCAAAGGTTGTCATAGAAAAGAACCTCCAGTAGGATAGAGATTGGTGAAATCAACCCTACAGGAGGCTCACGGTGGAATATAACACTGAAACGATAAAGAATCTGGCGCAGCAGGTGAGTCAAGTTTTTCAAGTGGCGGTAGTGGCTCATGCAGAGAAAGAACTGAGAATTGCAGATATCGAAAGCGAGTTGCGAGAGATGATGCGTGTGATCGGAGCGGAGGCCTTAAGCCAGATATTGAGTACATCGGGTGGAACGCCTCAGGCTGAACTGCCCTGTGAATGTGGAGGCACGCTCTATTACCAACGCCAGCGAACCGCAACAGTCACGAGTGTGTTTGGCAGGATCCAGTATGTAAGGGCTTATTATGCGGGATGCAAATGCGAGTGTGGACAAGCACCGGTTGATCGAAAATATGGGTTAGAGCCGGGAGCCATGACGAGCGGTTTGGCGATGCTGCTGAGCCTGGCGGGGATCGAATTTGGTTTTGAAGAAAGCCGCAAATGGCTCAAGGCCTATTTGCTGTTTGATGTATCGGAAAACACGGTCCGTTCGGAGACCGAGGGGATGGGAGCTTTGCAAGCTCAACGCGAAAAAGTGTTGTGTGAGCAAAGCCAGAAAGAAGAATATCTGCAGACACGTTTGCGAGAAACGGGAATACAGCCGAAACGCTTGTATGGTTCCATGGATGCGGCCAAAGTCCGCATTGAACCCCGCCCGAAAGCGGGCAAAAAGCCCCAAAAGGAAGAAGATTGGCGCGATCTGAAGGTCGGATGTTGGTATGAAGCCGAACCAGTGCCTGTGGTTCAACGCTCACGACGCCATCGTGATAAACAGGCCCGCGGGCAGGAAGTGCTGCGCGCCAAGAACATGCGTTATTTTTGCGACATCCTGGAAGCGGAGGCCTTCGGCGAATTGCTGTGGGCCAGCGGTTGTGCCAACTTGGCGGATTTGGCTGCTGAGTTGATATTTATTTGTGACGGAGCTGTCTGGATCTGGAAATTAATCGAACACTACTTTCCACAGGCCATCCAGATCGTGGATTGGTACCATGCAGCGGATCATCTCAAGCGTTTGGCGTTGGTCGCCTTCGCTACGGAAGCTCAACGAACTGAATGGTTGGAGACTGTTACAGAAGACTTATGGCAAGGACGTATACTCGAAGTCATCCAGGCTTGCGAACGTCTGACACATGCTTGCGAAGAAGCCCAAAAAGAAATCGTCTACTTCACCCATAACGAGCAGCGCATGCGGTATAAAAAATTCCGCTCGGCTGGCTATCTGATCGGAAGTGGCACCGTGGAAAGTGCCTGCAAACAAATCGTTACTCAGCGCCTTAAAAAACCCGGGGCTCAATGGGAAGTAGCCGGTGCCGTGCAAACTGCCAAAGCACGTGCAGTTTGGCTCAGTGGTGACTGGGAGAGCCTTTGTCTGCGCCGGGCCGCTCTGCCCCTTGCCATTTGACATCCTTTGCGTGCACACTAAGGTTTTGCATATCGGCAGGCATTCTTCGAGTGTGATAAAATAAACCAATAATATTTCTGGCGATGAGGCTCGCCAAAACCGTCTTCACCGACTGATAGCCTCTACCGATTTCCCTTTCTCGGTAGAGGCTATTTATTTTGCCATGACGGAACATCTCCTCGAAATCAAAATTACCCAACCGGGTCGCGTGACAGGGCAATACTATGCTCTAGATTCAAACACCCTCTGTTTGGAAAAGATTGTTTACCCTGACGAAACCATCCCCTTTGATGTGGGTATCCTACCGTCTGCGTTGACACCTTTCGATGAACCGTTGGCCGTTCTCGTATTGGGCAGTTACTCGCATCCGATGAACACAGAAATGGAGAGCCGATTACTAGGTGCGCTTCAAAGAAATGTTGAAGCTCCTATCCTGTTGGTTACTCCTGTTGCCGATGAGTGTGCGATTCAATGTCTGGATGAACTCACTGCAGAGCAAAGTGCTGAAATTATCGGGATTTTGAGTCGCACCTATCCTGGTGAATGGCGCTGGCTCACGGTGGAGGATGTGGAACCTCAATTGCACACTGCCGCGCTGCGTTATCGTCAAATGCAGGACCGCGGCAACCATCGAATCACTGATCCTGCCTGGAAACCTTTACACCTTGGTCGCCCTGTTCCCAATTTTACTGAAGTTGACCGCTACACTCCAGCGGAATATACTTTTTTTGAACTTCCCCATCGGTTCCAATATTATGTGGGCGAATACCTCGCACCAGATGAGCGTATTCTCTTTGCCATGCGCCGACCAGCCATGCTGAGCCAGCGTAAGCGTTCCTGGCTGTATCGCGAGCATTTGCAGGAAGGTGTGTTGATTCTCACCAACCAACGGTTGATTCATTTTGCCGAACTCGTCCCACCCGATTCAGCCAACATCCGGTATGGTTTTCATACAGCGGTGGGCGTGGTGGAACGTCTCTCGGGAATATCTGTTTCTGAGCTGGGAAATGAATCTCTGTTGCTTACAACTACGTGGTATGCGCGCGGCGGGAACGCATCCATCGAATGGGAATTGCCAGGTGATGAGCGTGCCTCACTTGAAGAGCTAACCGCCCTGCTCGAAAAGTTTAGCGTGGATGATCCAACTGCCTGCCAACTACGGCGCGCAGGATTTCCTGAATCACCTGACAAACTTCCTCTTTTGATCGACACCGCTTCAAGCGACCCTGACAGCCTGCTTCCGATTAATGAATTTTTTTCTGCCGCCTTGTCTGGGTCTCTTGCCCCTGATGAAAGAGCCCACACATGGGCATTTCTGCCAGAATGGCTTGATCGGAAGAAAGGCGCGCAAACATTGGTTGTGACGGAGTGCCGTATCTTCCTGTTGCCAGACCATTCACTTGACATTTCGCTTGGGCAGATTGCCACCCTCGAATACACCAGCTCAATTCTTGAGTCGTCCCTTGCCGTAAACTTTATCGAGAATGGAGATTTACGGCGCAAAGTTATATTCTTTCCCTTTCCTGCCCAAGATTCTTTTCGGATCTGCTTCGAAGCCGCAAGACGCTGTATGGCAGTACTCTCATTATCATGAACCTGTTCTTTTGCCCCCAATGCCGCAAACCTTTTTCAGAAGTTCAATTGTGCCCTGATTGCGAGCTTATTGCCGATGTAATGGCAGATACTTATGTTGAAAAATTGCTTGAAACAGTTTTATCCAAAGAGACCAGCCGTGCAGGTATGGCAGTGGATGTATTGAATTGACTAAGCGGCTTCACGAGCCAAGAGTTATCCCCCCGTTGACGATGTTGCTGGAGCAAAAGGGCGATCCTTATCCGCTTGTCATTGGAGCACGTGGATTGGGCTGGCTTGGGGATGCGGCGGCTGTCTGAGCGTTGGAGAAGCTTCAAGAAGCAGAACAGGACATCAAGTCATGACATTTCATAGCATTCTTTTCGATAAAGATGACATACAGAAAGCGACCTCGGAACAGCCTGTCTTTTTTGCTGATCTAAATCTCGGCCAGGTGATAGATGCCATTGCTGCACGCAAGCAGGAATACAATCTGAAGCCGTTTTATTGTACGCCCCTGCGTGATGTTGAAACCATCTACTATCGTCATGAAGTAATGCGGGATATGCAGGATGAAGCATTGATGGCATACATCAACACCTTTGCTGAAAAAATGATTATCG
>JAKBYW010000280.1:0-3995 GCA_021840275.1 Chloroflexota bacterium
GACCGCCACGCGCATTATCAAACGCTCGCGTCATCTGACCCAAATGATGATGGAAAACGGTTTCATCCCCGAACCACCCGAAGGCGGCGACGAAATGCAGATTGATACCGAAACGATCAAGTCTGCTTATTGATGGAGAAAGGAGAGCACGATGTACGATCTAATCATCATTGGGGGCGGCCCTGCTGGATTAACCGCGGCGGTTTATGCCATCCGCAAACGCCTCAACGTTCTGCTCCTGACCAAAGACCTGGGCGGAAAGACCAACTACCACCTGGCTCTGCCGTGGATTCAGGAATATCAGGTTATCCGCGGATTGGAGGTCGTCAACAAATTCCGCAGTGAATTGGAATACCTCGACTTTGCGCGTCACATTGAAGATGTGGAAAAGGTAGGCCAGAAGAATGGCGGATTTGCCGTCATTACCAAAAGCGAGACTGAGCTGGATGCCAAAGCACTCATTATTGCAACTGGCGCGCGGCAGGTCCGCATGGGTGTGCCGGGCGAAAAAGAATTCACGATGAAGGGCCTGTGCTATTCCGCTCTCAGTTATGCCCCGCTGTTCATTGACAAGACCACCATCGTAATTGGTGATGACGATCTGGCTTTGCGTTCGGCAGGCGAACTCTCCACGGTTGCCAAACATGTCTACATGGTATGCAACAGTGACAAAATGTTCAAGACACCGCTTGGGAAAAAGCTGCAAGAGGCCGAAAATGTCACGGTTCTCAAAAACTTTGAGGTGATTGACGTCAAGGGTGATGAATATGCGCGCACACTGAGGTTAAAAAATCCATCTGGCAAGACGGTTGAATACGAGGCTGACGCCATGTTCGTCGAGAAGGCCCTCATGCCAAACTCCGATATGGTGAAGAACCTGCTCAAGCTCGATGAGCGCGGCCGGATTATTATTGATTGCGCCAACCGTACAAGCGTGCCCGGCGTCTTTGCCGCTGGTGACGTGACCAACAATTTTGCCGAACAGGTGTTGATCGCAGTCGGCGAAGGCGCCAAGGCGGCTCTCAGTGCGTACGACTATCTGTTGCCGATGCTATAAATGCTCTGCCGGTCCGATGCTATAGATAAAGACTTCCGGGCGATAGTCTGGAAGTCTTTATGATTTTGCAATCCTGTGGGGATACGGCATCAGCCCGACGGAACCCAGCCTGACACTCGAGGCCCAGGCGCTGATAAATTTCGCGATCAATCTCGGACTGTTCGTTTACTTATCCATTTCCTGGCTGGAACGGCGCATGAAAAGTTGGTACCTGCCGTTCTCGCTCGTAACTTATACGGGGACCACCGTTTTCAGCAACCTGATCCACCTCTTCGACCGCAATACCGACCTCTACGTTATCATCGAATTGTTCATTGACGTGGATGACTTCAAACAGGTCAACGACCGATATGGGCATGCCGTTGGGGATCGTGTTTTGAATGGCATTAGCGATGTTCTTGAAAAAAGCATACGCAAAGCCGATATTGTCGGGCGCTGGGGAGGCAATGAGTTTTTACTGCTCTTGCGAGATGACACCGACACTTCGATTGGATGAGTGGTCAACAAGATTAGAGTCATTGTCGGCCAACAAACCTGCCAGGCAGATCACGACAGCTTCTACGTGATCTGTTCCTTCGCGGGCGTGATACCATCTGAAACCGAGTTGATCAGATAAACGCAAATCCCACCCATCAGCGGTTATTGGGTACGCATGGTGAACGACGAATTGAAACCTCAAATGGTACAGTGCGCGTATATCGAGGCATCCCCATGAACTTATGCTCGCCGCTTTGGCTTATACAGGTGTGTGGATATATGCTGCGAGTCCACTGCAAAAACCTTTTCAAAACTCTGTGGACTCCGTACTCTCTGTAGCTAATGCTTTTTCCCCGCCCATTATTCGGACTTAAGAAGCACTCTCCAAGCGCAATGAAAGCCGGAACTTCATGCCATCTATGCTAAGATTAAGCGGTTCAACAGGAGGCTGTATGACGATGCCAGATGACAAGCAAAAGAAAAGCGTAGTGGATCGCTTCCATAACATTCTTACAAGCGCAGATGCGGATAAGGAATCGGATGAACATCCCAAGCCCCAAGTCGTTGACCGTTTGCCGAAGAGAACGAAACCTGCAGACGTTTCCACCAATCAACCTGCGCCTCCTTCCCCGGACTCCCAAAGCGGCTCCCGTTTTACGAAGGACCGCCTGCTCCCAACCTTTTGGACGATTGCCAGCGTAATTTCACTGACCGTCAATCTTCTTCTGCTGATTGCGCTTGGCGTTGTGCTTTTGAAAGGAAATGCTCTTGGGATTGGTAATGGCCTGCTTGGCGGACTCTACTCCAACTTTGAGCTGCTGGATCAAGCGCACATCAAGGCCAACATCCCTGTCCAAACGAACATTCCTTTAAATCTTTCCATTCCGGTCCAAACAACGACGGGCATTACGCTGGCGCAGGATGTTGCCATCACGGGCGCGCATGTGAAGATCAATACGCCGTTGTTCAACATCGATGCGCCCGCAGATGTAACGCTCCCGGCAGGGACATCGCTCAATGTTGTTTTGAATTTCACCGTCCCCGTTCAGACAGAAGTGCCGGTCACGCTTAATGTCCCGGTGGATATTCCCTTGCAAAATACAGAATTACATCCCGCCATTAGCGGGCTTAAAGATACGATCAAACCGCTTTATTGCATGATTAATCCTTTTGCCCTGTCTCTCAATGGGGGCGTGATTTGCCCGTAAAGATTAGTGTCAAATAAAGTAACGGCCACTCTAAGGACATTTAGTAGTCGGACAGAATAGTATTTTGTCCGACTATTCTCGCTTATAATCCCCGTCATGCCAAATACATTAATAAAAACCACACTTTCCAATGGGTTGACCGTTTTGCTGAAAGAAATTCACACCGCGCCGCTGATCTCGTCGTGGGTCTGGTATCGCGTCGGCTCGCGCGACGAAGCGCCTCCGTTGACTGGTATTTCGCACCTGGTCGAACACATGCAATTTAAAGGCACGCCGCAATTCCCGGCCGCGGTCCTTGACCGTGCCATCTCACGCGATGGCGGGATGCGAAACGCTTTTACCTTCCTGGATTGGACAACTTATTTCGAGACGATGCCCGCCGATAAAATTGACATTGCCCTGCATCTCGAAGCCGATCGG
Source organism: Chloroflexota bacterium (assembly GCA_021840275.1). Classification (GTDB taxonomy): domain Bacteria; phylum Chloroflexota; class Anaerolineae; order Anaerolineales; family Villigracilaceae; genus Fen-1038. Next base: position 3,163 of record JAKBYW010000280.1, read on the forward strand.
ATGATCAACAGCGAGTTCGACGAGAAAGAATTTTCGTCCGAACGCACGGTCGTGATCTCCGAGCGGGAGGGGGATGAGAACGAGCCGATGTTCCGTTTGGGCGAAGCGGTTCAGCAGGCGGCTTTCCGAATCCATTCTTATCATCACGAAGTCATCGGCGATATGGCTGATCTCAAGACAATGACCCGCGATGATCTTTACAAACACTATCGCACGTATTATGTTCCCAACAATGCGGTCATGGGTGTGGCTGGCGATTTCAACACGAAGGATATGCTGGCGCGCATCAAGGAATTGTTTGATCCGATTCCCGCTGGGGCAACGCCGCTGCGTTTGACGCGTCAGGAGCCGGAACAACGCGGCGAGGTGCGGCTGTCCGTTGAAGGTCCGGGTGAGACCGTTTATGTGCAGGTTGCGTATCGTTTCCCTTCCGCCTCTCATCCCGATTTCTTCGCGTTGTCCGTGCTGGATAGTCTGTTGGCTGGGCCGTCTAACTTAAATATGTTTGGCGGCGGCGGCATCTCAAATAAAACTTCGCGTTTGTATCGTTCGCTTGTGGATAAGGAATTCGCAGTTGGGCTTTCGGGCGGCTCGAACGTGACCGTTGATCCTTTCCTGTATCAAATTACTTTGATCGTTCATCCAAATCGAAAACCCGAAGAAGCATTGGCCGCGCTCGACGAAGAGATCAAGCGCGTTCAGGATTCTCTCGTTTCAAAAGAGGAGATCGCGCGAGCCATCAAACAAGCACGCGCCAATTTTGCATACGGCACGGAGAACATTACCAACCAGGCCTTCTGGCTTGGTTATGCCGAAATGTTTGCAGACTATAA
>JAKBYW010000281.1:0-3992 GCA_021840275.1 Chloroflexota bacterium
GAGACATTCGGATGAATGGCCTGTGCTTCCTTCAAAACATCCTTCTCGCGATAACGCCGCGAGATGTGTGTAAGAATTAGCTTTTTAACCCCGGCCTTTACGGCCAGTTCCGCGCCTTGTTTGGCCGTCAGATGCGAAAACTGCTTCGCCATTTCGGCCTCGTTGTCAATGTAAGTTGACTCGATCACCAGCGCGTCCGCGTCGCGGCAGACCTCGAGCAGGTCGTCCGTTTTACCGGCGTCCCCCACCACGACGAGTTTCAAACCTTTTTGAAGCGCGCCCAGCACATCGTCCGGTTTGATGCGTTTTCCGTCCGGCAAAATAATTTCTTTTCCAGCGACCAGGTCGCGTCGTTCGGGACCGAAAGGCACGCCCAACTCGTCAGCCTTTTCAGCCAAAAAGGGGCGGCGCGACTTGCCCTCGAAAACGTAGCCGAGACAATCCGGCCCGCGATGTGTTACAGGAAAAGCCGTGACGGTGAAATCATCCGCATCCAAAATGAGGCCGGGCTTGATCTCATGAAAATGCAGCGGCATCGGCGCCTTGTTTCCGCGCAGGACAACTTCCTCCAGCAACGTGCGGACACGCTCGAGCGTGTTTCGCCCACCGAAAATCTCAAGCTCGTCGATTGCTTCCCAGCGTATAAAAGTGCTGAGCAATCCGCCGAGACCAAGGATGTGATCGAGATGTCCGTGCGTCAACAGGATGCGCGTGAGATGTTTGAAACCCACGCCCGATTGCAGGATCTGACGCTGCGTGCCTTCGCCGCAATCGATCAGAAAACGATATTCATCGTGTTTGACGATCTGTGCGGAAAGTCCGCGCTTGGCGGAGGGGGCCGAAGCAGAAGTGCCGAGAAATAAGATTTCGAACAATGTTGAGTCCTTCGCAATCGTAGTTGCGGCTGACCCACAGGGCTTAGTCGCAACTACGAATCACTTCATGAATTTCTAAAACAATTGTACCTTAAAGAAAACAGACCGTATGTGCTATAATTTTTTCAACGATCTTTGCTGAACACTGATTACTGATCACTGAACCTCATGCCCATTGTCAAAGGCAAATCATCCGCAAAAAGAGGAAAGCCGCAAAATAAATTTCTCGGCTTCCTGCGCAAGCCCGCACCGAAAACAAGTTCCAAAGCGGCGGGTAAATCTGGGCGCGCATCTCAACCTGCGTCCACGGCTGAATCCCCGCCGACATTTTGGGATAGTCTCTCTGCTGAACGCAAACTGGACGTGGTCGGCGTCATTTTATCCGTCGTCGGCCTGTTAATTCTCCTGATCCTTTTCGCGTCTTCGCGTTCAGCGCTGACCGGCAGTTTCGTCCGCATTCTCAGTCAACTCATTGGCTGGGGCATTTATGTCCTGCCCATCGCGCTGATCGGTTTCGGTCTGTGGCTCATTTTACGCAACGTTGAAAAAATACCGCCGCTCTCGCTGGAACGCACAGTCGGCGGTGTTCTGCTTTTCGTGTGGCTCTTGACCGCTATGCACAGCATCATTGCCCAGCCAGAGGCAGCGCAGGTCGCGGCCATGGACGGCGCGGGCGGCGGCTACATTGGCGGAGTCTTTGAACGAGTTTTATGGTTCAGTCTCGGTCCATTGGGCGCGGTCATCGCGCTGGCGGCGTGGCTGCTGATCGCGCTCGTCATGAGTCTGGATATAACCGTCAAGGATCTATTCCGCTGGATCGCACCGTTGCTGACGCGGCTCAAAGCCTTGCTAAGCAAACCGTTTACGCCTCAATCCGGACTTGGAGCGGGCGCGCCCGAAAATGGTTTTCTTCCGCTGACAGAGACTCCCGTGCTCGCACCCGAAGCAGCTTCCGGCGCGATCCCGGCTGCACCAAGCGTCAAAACCATGACCAGCGCGCCGGTCATTCAATGGGTTCTGCCGCAGATCCAGGATATTCTGGACAGCGGCAGTGCGCCGTCCGTAAATGAAGACTTTATCAAACAGCGTGCGCACCTGATCGAAGAAACGCTGGCATCTTTCGGCGCTCCGGCGCAGGTAGTGGAAATCAGCCGCGGGCCTTCGATCACGCAATTTGGCGTGGAGCCGCTCTTCGTCGAGACAAGAGGCGGGCGCACGCGCGTGCGTGTCAGCAAGATCGCCTCGCTGGCCGATGATCTCGCGCTGGCGCTGGCCGCGCCGCGCATCCGCATTCAAGCGCCGGTGCCGGGTCACAGTTATGTCGGTATCGAAGTGCCAAATGATGAAATGACGCTGGTGGCTTTGCGCGATATCCTCGAAAGCGAATCTTTTCAGCGGAATAAGACCGCTCTGCGCTTCGCGCTCGGTCAGGATGTGGCCGGACATCCGATGGCGGGCAATCTCGAAGGAATGCCGCATCTGTTGATCGCTGGAACGACCGGCTCCGGTAAATCGGTATGCGTCAACTCGATCCTGATATCTTTCCTGCTCAACAACACGCCCGATGATTTGAAACTGGTGCTGGTGGACCCCAAGCGTGTGGAACTTACCGGGTACAACGGTATCCCGCATTTGCTCTCGCCGGTGGTGGTCGACATGGAGCGCGTGATCGCCGCGCTGCAATGGATGACGCGCGAGATGGATAAGCGTTATCATGATTTTGCGAAGGCCGGCTCGCGCAACATTACCGATTACAACGCCCGCATGAAAACCACAGGCGGAAAGAAACTTCCGTTCCTCGTGATCGTGATCGACGAGCTGGCCGATTTGATGATGATCGCGCCCGATGAAACCGAGAAAACCATCACGCGCTTGGCGCAGTTGGCGCGCGCCACCGGCATTCATATGATCCTGGCCACACAGCGCCCATCGGTGGATGTGGTGACGGGGCTGATCAAAGCCAACTTCCCGGCGCGCATCGCTTTCGCGGTCGCGTCGAATACTGATAGCCGCGTCATCCTCGACCAACCCGGAGCAGAACGTCTGCTCGGTCGCGGCGACATGCTTTTCCAGGCTCCCGATGCGCCCGCGCCTGCACGCTTGCAGGGCGTGTTCGTCTCCGATCATGAGATCCAAACGCTGGTGGAATATTGGAAAAATCAGGCCGGACAATCCAGCGCCTACGCGATATCCGGCACACCTGCGGACGCTGTGCCGGGCAATATCCCGCTGAAACAACAACCGTTGTGGGATGATGTTCAAACGACCGATGACGATCCGCTGCTAAATGATGCAATTGATCTTGTCCGCAGAGAGGGACGCGCATCCGTTTCGATGCTACAACGCCGCATGAGGATCGGTTATACGCGCGCCGCGCGTCTGGTGGATGTGATGGAAGACCGCAAGATCGTCGCTCCGCCCGAAGGGACAACGCAGGTTCGCCAGGTACTGGATTATGGTCCAACCATTCCGCCAAAAGACACCGGCATGTAATTTACTGCTTTTACTTTGTTGTATAATTCTGTTCGTCCGCCCCTGTAGCACAACGGATAGTGCAAGGCACTCCTAAGGCCGAGATGTGGGTTCGATTCCCACCGGGGGCATAAATACAAAATGATTTGTTCTAATTGTCTTCTAAGGCAATTCCCTTGTCAGACAAGCAGGCTTATAGTATATTTGCCACCGACGGACGCCAAGGTGCCCCCCTCACCCTGGCGTCCGTCATTTAATTTGATTGATAAAGGTCCGGCTTTGTTTTGAGGCCGGGCCTTTTTGCTTATCTTGAGGGATTCAGTAACACAACCGGAACGTCTTAATTCCATGAAAAGCCTATGGACTATAATATGAAATAATTTTTTAGAGGACACATCCCATTCATGGAGAACTCAAATGTCCCTCGACATCTCTGTCATTCGAAGCCAATTCCCATCTCTTAACCGTCCAGTCATTTTCTTCGATAACCTCGGCGGCACACAGATCGCCAAACAATCTCTTGATCGCATTAATAAATATCTATTGGAAGCCAACGCCAACCATGAATGGGCGTTCCCCACCAGCATCGCATCTGACGCAGTATTGGATGAAGCGCATCGCGCCATGGCGGATTTCTACAATGCG
>JAKBYW010000282.1:0-3992 GCA_021840275.1 Chloroflexota bacterium
GACGTCCCTCGCCCAAGACTCTCCCCCTCGGCGGCGGGACGCTTCTTTCCAAGCCGACAACGGATTCCGTTGAAGTGGTTGACCTTCAAGCCCTCGGCCTGAACTCGTTAAAGAAAAATGGAAACAATCTTGAGATCGGTGCAACCGTCACGCTTGAACAATTGATGGAAAATGAAAACTGTCCCGATGCCTTGAAGCAAGCCATCAAACTCGAAGCGCCGCTCAATATCTGCAACGCGGCCACAGTTGCCGGGACGCTGGTCTCATGCGACGGGCGTTCAACTTTTGTCACAGCGCTGCTGGCCCTCGATGCAAAAATCGAGCAGGCGATATTCGATAATACGAAAGTCGAATATCGAGTATCGAATATCGGCGACTTTCTTCCTTTGCGTTCCAAAAATCTGATCACGAAAATTATCTTCCCCATCAACACAAAATTTGCATTTGAATTTGCCTCCCGCACGCCCGCGGACAAGCCCATCGTCTGCGCCGCACTCGCCCAATGGAATTCAGGCCGCATGCGCCTGGCTCTCGGCGGCTATGGAAAATCTCCGTTGCTCGCCATGGACGGGACCGAGGCTGATGGAATCGACGCTTCGATAAACTCAGCGCAAGCCGCGGCACGTAACGCGTATCACGAAACAAAGGATGATTGGGCTTCTGCTGAATATCGCATGGATGTTGCCGCGACGTTAGCGAAAAGATGTATTGAAAAGCTTGTTCACGGGAAGGATTAGAGGACAGTTATGACCAAATGGGAGCTGTTGCGAGTTGGCCGTGTGTATGGTAAGTATTTCGATGTTGCCCCTCACGGAAGAATCAATTTAGATGGACTCTCGCCAAAGCCTAAGGAAGTTAAATATATTGGGTACAAAAACTCTGACGAGCTTTTGTTTGAAAATGATAATGATTCAGTAAAAGCAAAACACGCTCTCCTTGATATCCTAGGCGATGAAGGTTGGGAACCCTACGCCACCGAGGATGGTGACATTTATCTAAAGCGACCTAAAGAAGAAACAAACACCAAGAATTAAATGTAGCTGTGAAGCACTTTTTAGAAAATTTCTCTGAATAAATAAAACCAAGGAAATATCATAAATGAAATCTAATCGCTGGATCATTCTCGGCATCATCGCCAGCCTCGTCATCGCTGCTGGCGCGTACTTCTGGGCCACCGGCATTATGGATTCGCTTTATGCCTTCCGTTCGCCGCTCAAAGATAATCCGCCTGCGCCGGGACCGGCGCTCGGTCAACCGCTCACCCGTCGCGTCGTCTTCGTATTGATCGACGCATTGCGTGACGACACATCCCACAAAAAAGGTGTGATGCCATTTTTGAATCAACTGCGCGATCAGGGCGCGTGGGCCACAAATCACAGCCGCACGCCCTCGTATTCCGAGCCGGGCTACTCTGTGCTGATGACCGGCGCGTGGCCTGATCTCAGCGACGGCCCCGCCATGAATTTGGATTACCCCGACATTCCAACCTGGACGCAGGATAATCTCTTCACTGCCGCGCAGCGGGCTGGACTCAAAACGGCTGTCTCCGGTTTCAACTGGTTCGAGAAATTAATTCCGCAAAGCGCGGTGAACAATTCTTTTTACACACCCGGCGAAGACAAAGCCGCCGATGTTGATGTGGTCAACGCCGCGCTGCCGTGGCTGAAAGAAAATAAAGATCAATTCATTTTGATCCACATCGATCAAGTGGATTACGCCGGACATCACGAAGGCGGACCGCAATCCCCCAATTGGGACGCGGCCGCGACACGCGCCGATGGGCTGCTCAAACAAATCGTCTCGACCCTCGACCTTTCAACGGATACCGTTATCGTTGTCTCTGACCACGGCCAAATAGATCGCGGCGGCCACGGCGGACAGGATCCGATCGTGTTGGTCCAGCCGTTCGTCATGGCTGGAGCCGGAATCAAACCCGGAGGATATCCCGATGGCAGCATGGCCGATGTCGCTACAACGACTGCCGCCCTGCTCGGCCTCAATATCCCCGCTGATAGCGAAGGCATCGTCCGCACGGACATGTTGAATCTCACAGCCGATCAACAAACCAATATCAACACTGCCTCGCTCGCGCAAAAGTCGCAGTTGCTGAAAGATTATCAAGCCGCAATCCATTCACCAGCGAACAATGCACCCATCGATTCCGTCGGCGGGATTTTGTCCGCGATGGATCAAGCCAAAGCTCAACGCGAAAACGCAGAGCGGATTCCGCGTTTCGTGCTGGCGATCCTTCTTGCGCTGATTCCGGTTTACTTCCTAATAAAGAAGCGCAGTTCACTCATCGCCTGGATGTTGGGCGGCGCGCTTCTATACATCGCCCTATTCAACTTTGGCTACGCTGTCCTAGCCGGACGGACATACTCGCTTAGTTCCGTCGCCAGCGCAAGCGATATTATTATGTTCACAGCCAGCACGACGGCAAGTTCGCTGGCCCTAGCCTGGTTGTTTTTGGGATACATCGTAAAGTGGTTCAACTTCCCGCCGCGCGAAGCCGCCGAAAAAGTTTTGGCATTTACGTTCATCACGCTTTATTTGGTTTCACTGCCGATCCTGTGGCACTTCGCTTTGAACGGTTTACTCGTCACCTGGACCATCCCCGACATGGCCAGCATGTTCATGGGATTTTTATCCATTTTGCAGGCGTTGGTAATTGCAATAACTGGATTGATTCTGGTTGGCGTTACTGCACTGATCGCAAAAATCAATCAACGTCAACGGACTTCCTCTCCCTTGTAGGGAGAGGGCGGGGTGAGGGTCAATGCCGCGACTGCATCGTATCTATCCGCCGATTCTTCTGCGCTCACGTGAGTTACGACAACCACAGACTCCAGCAGAAGCAACACTTTGGCGACATTTGCGAAATCGGAATCTGACTTATAAGTTTCGTAGGCAACATCCAATTGACAGGTTTATCATTGACTTTTATTGCGCACAGGCAAAAGTTTGTATTGAAATTGATGGAAGTCAACATTTCGAGCCCAAGCAGGAAGAATACGATAGAGCCAGAACAGCATTTCTTGAAGAACTTGGTTATAAGGTAATCCGATTTACAAACGATGACGTAAGACTTAACATTCAAGCAGTTGTGGATGAGATTGTTCAAGTGATCGAATCGAGACTCTCCCCTCACCCCAACCCTCTCCCCTCCGAGGAGAGGAATCAGGAGTAACAATGAGACTAAATCTAATCATCAATGGAACTACGCACGAAGTTAACTCTGCGCCCTCTGAAACTTTGCTTTCCGTCGTTCGACGGCTCGGATATTACGGGGTCAAATTTGGCGACGAGCAAGGACTAACCGGCTCAGATACAGTTTTGCTGGACGGTAAACCCATCAACGCGGGTTCGATGCTGGCCGCGCAAGCCGAGGGTCATAACATCGTCACCATCGAAGGCCTCGGCGAACATCCCGATCAGGGTTGGAAAAAGACCAGCGGATTGCATCCGCTTCAATTGGCTTTCGTTGAGACCGGCGCGATCCAATGCGGATATTGCACGCCCGCACAAATTCTGACGGCAAAATCTTTGCTCGAGAAAAATCCAAATCCGACCGAAGCCGAAGTACGCGAAGCAATTTCCGGCGTGCTGTGTCGCTGCACTGGATACGCAAAACCAGTGCAGGCTGTTCTGCGCGCCGCCGCCGTTTTGCGCGGAGACATCCCGGCGGATGAGAGCGAAGCGTCAGCGTGGTTTATGCCGTCAGCACCGGAACCCGGTTCGGGGTCCGGCTTGAGCGAAACAACCAGCGTGCAAACCAGAGTCATGCCAAGAGTCGTGCTCGCGCCAAACAAGAATCCGTATGCTGTCGTCGGCAAGCCCGAGAAAAAAGTGGACGCGGTCAAACTCGTGCAGGGCAAACCCGCTTTCACCGCCGACATCGACATGCGCGGCATGTTAGTCGCGAAAGTTTTGCATAGCCCGCACGCACACGCGCGCATCAAAAAAATCGACGCGACAAAAGCGCGCACACTGGA
>JAKBYW010000283.1:0-3991 GCA_021840275.1 Chloroflexota bacterium
CGTCGCGTGTAGAACCAGGTCGGGGCCTCATAATTACTATAAAGATTTTGGTGCGTGTCGGATAATGTTTGGACCGATGTCAGGAGATCGGATTCCCTTAAAATGGTCGTGTTATAGATGTTAGTGCCGCTGGTTTCCACTCCTGATGATTTTCGCAGATAATCCCCTAGTTTTGAAACGGGATAGATCAGCCATAGGACAAATAATACTGCCATGATCTGATACTTCAGCTTCGCGCTTGGACTGTCGTGCCGGGGCGGGATCAATTCCTCCATCGCTGCAAAGATAATAATCAAAAGAGATGGCAATATTATGACGTGTATGCGCTGACTTTCCAGGTTGTCAAACTCGTAATAGCTCACATAGAACACAAGCATGCCCCCATATATTACAGAGAAGATCAGGTTCGCCATCTGGGATTCTGAGATCAGAAGATTGAACCAATTTTTCCAGTAGGCAGGCCGCCGGTTGACCAAAACCAGGATCACAACGATTGCCATCAGGAGACCGATTGGGGTCGCAATTCGAATGATGCTGTATGGGAGAAACCAATACATGAATTTCTCGACGAATATATAAAAATTCCCCGGCGGAAGTGCCATCATGTATGATCCAAATAATGATCCGCTTATGTGGTAGTTGTGGAATATGCCCCAACTGATGATGGGGATTCCGGCAAAAGCAAAGAAAGCGGCGCTGACAAGAAGCGCTTTGATCAAGTGCCTTCGATAATAGTAAAGCAGGAATATCGAGCCTGTTAGAGCCAGCACCAGCCCGGCATATCTTTGAAAAGAGGCCAGGCAGGCTAATAGTCCCATTAACAATACGTGGGTCACTTTTTGTGTGTCCACGAAGTTCTTGGCGGAGACCAAAAATAATACAATAAACAACAGCAGTAGAGGGTCGGATGCAATATTGGCGGAAATTTGTATGATCCCCAGGCAGGTCAGGATGATCGAGCTCCCCCAATATGCATAGATCGATTTTTCGGGATAAGTCTTGTAGAACAGAATTCCTGAAAAGAAAACGATCAATCCAAAGATAATGGCATTAAGATGCCAGCCTGCCTGGAAAATATCCATGCCTGTGATGCGGCTCAGTACGACCAGGATGATCGCATAAAGAGGAGGCCACTGAGTCATGGGGCTGCCATAAAGATCGATAAATCCCCGGCCTCGCATAAGGTTTGCGGCCGCAGACAGATTCAGCACCGCATCCGTGGATAGGCCGGGACCGAATCGATAAGTCGCAAGGTAAATAATGGATACGCCAGCTATGGAAGATAATATAAGAAAGTAAATAAAAAGCTGAAAATTCCTGTCCTTCACTCTTTGCATTCTAAAGCTCCCATTTGGGTTTGTAATGTTTTTATTCTACTATAACTGACCTTTCGCTGAAAATTCTGGTACGAATTTCCTGATAGCCTCAGGGCATGAACCCTGAGATTGACATCACCAGCGAACCGATTGACGACTTTCCGCTTTTGCTGGAAGTCCTGATACTGCTGGGCCTGCCGCGTCTCATTGACTAGCGCCTGAAGCGTTACGGATTGCATCAGGGCTTGAGTTGGGGCTGGATAGCCGCCATGCCCCTGAACCCGCGCTATTTGTCGTCCGCCGCAAGCTCTGGAAAAACCTTGAGAAATCGACCGGGCTGACCGGCTTGTCTGGTCAGATGTTTTCAAATATACTGATTGACATGAACCCACTGATTGCATTTCAAAACGTTACCTTGATCGACGGCACCGGACGCGAACCCGCCTCCGACTCGACTGTAATCGTCCGCAATGGCAAAATTATTTATGCCGGGCTGACAAAGAATCGCCCCGCGTCCAGCGAGCGGACCATCACGCTGGATCTGCGCGGAAAATATCTTCTGCCTGGTTTGATCGATTGCCACGTCCATCTTTCTGGCAGCGGCGAAGTGGACAGCCAGTTCAAAGTCGACGACGGTTCGATGACTTTGAAAATCCTGGACAATGCTCGCAAGAATCTCGCGGCTGGAATTACCACCGTGCGCGACCTCGGCGGCTGGAATGAGCTTGAGTTTGCGGTGCGGCGCGCCATCCAGCAAGGGGAGTTTAGCGGCTCACGCATGATGCTGGCCGGACGATTTATTTCCATCACCGAATCGGGCGCGGACTATTACGAAGGCATGTATCGCATGGCCGATGGCCTGGAGGAAGTCCGCAAGGCGGTGCGTGAACAAATTCGGAACGGCGCAGACCTGATCAAGCTGGGCGTGACCGGCGCAGTATTAGTGGAGGATGGCGTCCCCGGCGCGACACATTTTAATTCAGATGAAATCCGCGTGGCTGTGGAAGAAGCAGCCAAATTTGGCAGACGCGTCGCGGCGCACGCGCACGGCATTGATGGAATCCGCAAGGCGGTTCAAGCGGGCGTACACAGCATCGAACACGGCACTTTTCTGCATCAAGGCCCGGACGTGATCGAAGACATGGCGAAGCGCGGCATTTTTCTTGTGCCGACTCTCAAAGCGGGTTGGGATGTGATCGAAGGCGACACGTCGAAAGTTCCGCAATGGATCATTGATAAATCTTTGTCGATCCAGGATGACAGCGTCAAATCTTTGAAGATGGCTTATGAAGCAGGCGTTCCGATTGCAATGGGCAGCGACGCGGCTACGCCGCTTAATTTTCACGGCGAGAATGGACTGGAAATCTATTGGATGGGACAAACCGGAATGAAGCCGATGGATGCGCTGGTTTCGTCCACGCTGACAGCGGCCAAAGCGCTCGGTTGGGATTCGTGGCTTGGCTCGCTTGAAGCAGGTAAGGCCGCGGATCTGTTGATCATGGATGAGAATCCGCTCGAGGATCTGCGGCGGCTGGCCGACAAGAAATTGATCCGCGCGGTCTTTCTGAACGGCAAACTGGCCGCGCGCCAACCAATGGATAATTATCCCGAAGAAACTTTGGCAAAGGATTGTTTGTCCGTTGGGAATTAATGGACTTCATTCGGAATAATCCACAGATTGCGCAGATTTCACCGATCCTTTTATTTCAATCTGTGCAATCTGCGAAATCTATGGAAGGCATCCCAGCAAAAGCTATTTCAAGCAATGTCTACTTTACAAAAATCGTATTCTGATATCCGAGCGCCGCAAAGAATTTGGAAAGATATGCCTCCGCGTTTTGTTGCGCTTGTTGAAGAATACCATCGTCCAGCGCGGCCGTTGTGATCTTATCCTTACCGGATTGAACCGCCGCGATCACAAGGTTCGGATCGAGCTTTGCAAACACGCCGGTCTGCATGTTGTAGACTTTGGTCTTGTCTTCATTCACCGTGGTGACAAAAATTTCGGCAGGCGGCAGTTTTACAGAAAGCACGCTGTTCTGTAATTGCAGGTCGCTCGGACTTAATTTTTGCATGTCGATGCCGGCGATGACCGTGCCGTGAATTTGCACGAGGATCTGGTTGCCAAACGCGAAAGCAAATGTTCCCTGGTTGGTTTCGGCGGTCACCACCTGTTCCACGCTGTATTGAATCGTCTCGAGCCGCGCCAAAGCCTGGATCTGGTTGATGTACGTCACCGGGTCGGGGATGATGGTCGGTGTTGGGTGCATCAAGTCTGAGACCTGGGTCTGCAATGAGCTGTTTGCCTGCTGGATCGGGCTAAGCGTTTTATCGGCAGTATCCTGCACCGTTCTGACAATATAATAAACCCCCACCGCCAGCACGATCAGGATCAACAGCGAAAACAAAGTCGAACTGCGATTTTCTTTCATCTTATTCTCCTCACGAAAGTATCTTTTCAAAAAAGCGCGGTGTGAGGTGTTTTGCGGGCTTCACCCGCCCAAAACACCTCACTTCCCCCCTTCTTTTGAGAAGACACTCACGAATCCTTGAACTTGTCTTATTATAGCAATGCTTGTATCATTAACACTGGACAAACCTGTAAGGGACGGATGAAACGACTTCTCCCGCTTCTATTACTCGGATTACTTGGCTGTGGACTGTTACCAACTCCC
>JAKBYW010000284.1:0-3987 GCA_021840275.1 Chloroflexota bacterium
GGATTGGGGAATGCCTGTGCCAGAAATCCTTGTGCGGGCTTATCGTCTCGAAAGGACAGATAATTTTGCGGCGATGCATAAAAGAACCATAATGCGTTCGGGAGGGCAGGCAATCTGAAAAAATTATCTTCCGACCCAAAGGAGAATCCAAACGGATCATTCCATAGCCCGAAGCCCCATGTTCCGGGAATGAATGGTGATGAGACTCTGGCTCTCAGGCTGAGTGAAAAAGGCGGCGAGTAAGGATAGTTTTTCCGGGCGATGTGCGCGTGATCGTCAAGCTGTGATAAACGGTATTTGCCCGCGGTGCCAGGAGGGATTGTTAATCGGAATCCATTTGAAGTCGGGAAAACAGACGCGTCAGTTGTCAGACGTGGTTTCAGGTTCGTACTCATCGCGGCTGTTTTCTGTTTACCAGCCATACGCCAAATATAATCACCGCGCCGCCCAGCAGAACCAGCAACGTGATGGCTTCGTTCAACAACGCAGCGGCCAGCAAGGTGGTAACGAGCGGCTCGATGTTGAGGAATACGCCGAGTTGCGAAGCGGGCAGGGCCTGGAGCGCGTCGTACCATGCGATGTAGGCCAGGCCGGAGCCGAAGATGCCAAGCACGAGAATCGCTCCCCAGCCTTTGAGCGTAATGTTGTGGATTTCGCTCAGGCCGGGACCGAAGCCGAAGATCCAAACGGTGGTGAACAACCAGCCGAGCAGCATCACGTAAAACATCATGCGCGCCGCGGGGTGACGCGCCAACTCGCGCCGCGAAAGCACGGTGTAAATCGCCCAGTTTGGTGCACTGATGAGAACCAGCACGTCGCCGATGGTGCCTTCCTTGCCAGTGAAGAGCGCGCCGAGATTCCCTTTGCTGACAATCAGCAGAACGCCCAGCGCGGCCGCCGCGATCCCACCGACTTGAATCCAGTTGAGTTTTTCTTTCAGCACCAGCCAACCGAGAATGGCGATGAAGATCGGCGTAGTGGCGACGATCCATGCGGTGGTGGTGGCTTGCGCGGTTTTCAATCCATTAGCTTGAAGCCACTGGTGAAAGGCCACGCCGATAAAGCCGAGCAGGGCAAAATATAACCATTCGCTTTTTTCAGGGATGGCGAACTGTTTCCTCAACATAACTGTTACGCCGAGGATGATCACTCCCATCGCAAATCTCAGCCAGACGATGGTGGCGGGCGAGACTTCCTGCAAAGCTATTTTGGTGGCGATGAATGTCCCACCCCATACAACGACGGTGAAGATGGCTTCAAAATAGGGGATCAGTTTGGATTTGGACAAGAAAGTCTCTCTATGTTATGTGAATTAGCGACCTTACATAATTTTCAATAAATGTCTCTGTAGGGCCGACCCGCCCAGTCGGAAAACGAATCGTAATTGATCATGAAGGGTCGCCCTTGCTATATATGATGAGTGAATCAAATAAACTAAAAACTCTATCCGCAGATTGCACAGATTTAGCATACTTCTATTTCAATCGGCGAAATCTGTGGATTATTAAGAACAAAGTCTATTATAATTGCCCACCGGAGGCTTTTTCATGGAAATTACCTGGTACGGACATTCCTGTTTTCGTCTCGCCGAACGCAATTATGCCACGGTGGTGACGGATCCTTTTGATAGCAAAGAGATCGGTTATTTCCCGCTCAAACTCAAAGCGGATATTGTGACCGTCAGCCATGACGCGCCAGGCCACAACAACCGCGAGGCGGTCAAAGGCGCTTCGCATGTGATTGACGGGCCAGGTGAATTCGAGATTGGCGGTGTGTTCATTACCGGCGTTCAAACCGACAGCACAGGCAAGAAAGCCAAAGACATAATCCGCAATACAATTTATGTGTTTGATTACGATGGCATCACAGTCGCTCATTTGGGCGATCTTAAGCAAGCCCCGTCTCAGGCGGAGATCGACGCGCTGGGTACGGTCAACGTGGCTCTTGTCCCGGTAGGTGGCGGCGGAGGACTCAATGCCGCCAAGGCCGCGGAAATCATCAGTCTGCTCGAGCCGAATATTGTCGTCCCGATGCACTATGCCACTGAAGACGTTAAAGTCTCGTTGGATTCGCTCAACAAATTCATCAAGGAAATGGGATTGGCCAAACCGGAATCCCAGCCTTCGCTCAAGGTCACACGCAGCGGCCTGCCCGAAGAGACGCATGTGATCGTGCTGGATTATCAACGCGAGTAAATCACGTGTCTGTAAAAATTATCATGACCTGGGATATTGCATCCGAACACGAACAGGAATATTTCGAGTTCGTGATCGGAGAATGGGTGCCGGGCGTTCAGCGCCTGGGCTTTCAACCGATTGACGCATGGGCCACCGTGTATGGCTCGTATCCGCAGATCCAAGTCGGCTTGCTGGCGGATACCGAATCGGCTGCGCGAAAAGTATTCAACTCGAAAGATTGGAGCGCGCTCGAAGAACGGCTTCTCGCGTACGTCAACAATTTTTCGTATAAGATCGTGCCCGCACGCAACGGCTTTCAATTTTAGCAGTGAATTCAAATTCATCTCATTGGCGATGGTTCTTTATTTTGGCGGCTCTCGAAGCGGGAGCCGCCTTCTTTGCGTTGGCTCTGATTCCTCATGAGGGCAGTCGTTTTTCGATCTCGCGCCTGACCCTGCTTGCCGCGTTGTTTGCGTTTTTCGCTTTGTGGATATATTTTTCGGTGCGTCCGCCAAGGCAACTCGACTCGCTGGCGCGTCCTGCGTACACTGTTGGCTTGGCGCTTCTTTCCCTGACGTTGGCCGTTTCGCTCTTCCTTTTGCGTTATCTCGACCCCGTTCATTCCCTGCCTTATTTCCAACGCCTCAGTCCGCTCCTGTTTTATCTGTTTATTCTGAGCCTGCAATCTTTTTTCCTCCTTCTTTTTGTAAGCTATGGTTTTCATCGCGAAAATCTTCGGCAACGCAAACCGATTTACTTCGCCGCCCTGACTGCCTTCTGCCTTCTGCTTGTCTTCTTTGCTTTTATTGCTCTCACCCGCATCGGCCTGACGCCAGACAAAGCCTACTGGGGCGAGCCGGGCGTCCCGGTCATGGGCTGGCAATTGGGACTGGCCCTCATCGGCGGCTTTTGCGTTTTGTGTTTTGCGCTTTCAACGCGCGCTCGTTCGGTTGATATTGTTATTCCGATTGCGCTTTATCTTCTGGCCGTCACCATCTGGCTCAACGTTCCTGTCAACGTGATGCAGAATAGTTTCTACGCGCCGATGGATCCGCCGACGTTTCAACCTTTTCCAAATTCCGATGCAGGTTATTACGACTCGATGGCTCAAAGCCTGTTGATCGGATATCCATATCAAGGTGATATCCCGACGCGCCCGTTGTTTATTGTTCTGCTTGCAATTCTGCATTTATTAGTGGGGGAGCGCTACAGCCTCATCATCGCCGGGCAGACCCTCGTATTGGCGTTCTTTCCGGTGGCGCTTTATTATCTCGGAAAAAAATTACACAGCCGTCCAGCAGGTGTGATCATTGCGTTATTCGCCATCTTCCGCGAGTGGACCAGCCTGCTCATTTCCTCTCAGACGCGTGTCTCCAACACGAAGACCCTGCTGGTTGACCTGCCAACATTTTTACTGATCGCACTCGCCTGTCTGTTCGCGTTACGTTGGCTGGAACGCAAAGACTGGAAGAGTGCCCTGGCCGCGGGCGGCATGTTCGGAATGTTGATGTTGCTGCGCACGCAGTCCATGTTGATTTTGCCTTTTATCCTGCTGGCGACTTTGCTCGCCATCGGCTGGAAAAACAAGAACACTTTCTTCGTTCTCTCATCTTTCTTCCTATTGGGTATTGTCTTTTCGGTTGCGCCCTGGTTGCTGCATAATTATCTTCACACCGGCCAATTTACTTTCGATGCGCCGTTTCAGTATCAAGTCATTGCCAGCCAATATAAATACACCGGCAACCTTGATTTGCAGAGCGTGGACTTGCAAGGCAAAGGTCTGCTTGGGATATTGCTGACCTTTGCGTTG
>JAKBYW010000285.1:0-3984 GCA_021840275.1 Chloroflexota bacterium
CATGCTCGATGCGGTGACGCAAATGCGGCAGGCCTTTTTCTTTTTCATACGCGCGTAATTGCTGGTACGCGTTCAACACTTCATGATTGGCACGATCACCGATGGCATGAACCGTCATGCCGAGTCCAACATCGGCGGCGCGGCGGCCAAACTCAAAAAGTTCCTCGCCGTCCATGTTGAGGATACCTTTATTTTCCGGCTCGCCCTCATACGGCTGGAACATGGCGGCCGTGCGCGGGCCAAGCGCGCCGTCCATAAAAGCCTTGACCGAGCCGATGCGAAGCCAGTCGTCGCCAAAGCCGGTGCGAAGTCCGAGCGCCGAAGCGTGATCGAGCAAATCAACCGGAATATTTTTCGTGACGCGCAATTTCAATTTATCCTGTGCGTGAAGTTTTTGCAACGCCATAAAACATTCGCGGCGATCAAAATCATGCACGCCGGTCAGTCCCATCTTCCACAAAATCGGCTGGGCTTTTTCGATGGCCGACGCGATCATCTCGACATTTGATTCTGGATTCACGCGGCTGATAAGTTCCATCGCCGTTTCAAGCAGGACCCCGGTCGGGTCGCCGTTTAATTGGCGTTGAATTTGTCCGTTGGTTGGATCCGGCGTCGAAGCGGTGATGCCCGCGATTTTCAACGCAGCAGAATTTGCAAGTGCGGCATGTAAAGATTTGGCCGTTAGATAAACAGGATTATTTGGTGAAATCGAATCAAGATCGGATGCAGTCGGCCAGCGCCCCCACGGATTTTGATTCCAGCCGTGGCCGAGAATCCATTCGCCGGGCTTGGATTTTTTCACGCGCTCGGAAACGCGTTGCAAACATTCTTCGAGCGTATCGGTTTCGCAGTCAATTTTTTGCAAGCCGAGCGCATAATATTGAAGATGAATATGCGCGTCGGTCAGACCCGGCAAAATGACTCGTCCGCGCATATCTTGTTTTTGCGCGCCGTCGAACTCGCGCAAAAGTTCATCGCCGCCGGTGGCGAGGATCCGCTCGCGGTCAATGACCAGCGCTGAGGCGAGCAGCCGCTTCGGGGCGAGTGTGTGGACGCGGGCGTTGTGCAAAAGTCTCATAATAATTTTTCCAGCAAGCCATCCAACTCTTCGTCAGAATAATAATGGATGGTAACCGTGCCGCCTTTTGTGCCGTGCTTGAGCGCGACCTTCGTGCCGAGGCTGGCGCGCAGACGACGCTCGATGTCGCTCACATCAGCGCTGGGACGAATTTTCTTTTTGGCTGTTGGTTTCACGCCGCCAAGTTTACGCGCCAATTGCTCAGTCTGTCGAACGCTGAGATCGAGATTGACGACTGTGCGAAGCGCGGCCTCCTGGCCTTTGATGGCGTTGATCGCAAGCAAGGCGCGCGCATGTCCCTCGGTAATTTTTCCGTCAACGAGTGCCTGCTTGACGGCGGGCGCGGCATCCAACAGACGCATGGTGTTGGTGACGGCCACGCGGCTTTTGCCAACACGCGCCGCGATGGCTTCGTGCGAAAGCCCGAATTCCTTGGCGAGATTCTGATACGCGTCAGCCTCTTCGATGGCGTTCAAGTCCGCGCGCTGGACATTTTCGATGATGGCAATTTCAAGCAATTGCTGGTCACTGGCATTGCGGAGGACAACCGGAACAGTTTTCAACCCGGCTTTGCGCGCGGCCTGCAAACGTCGTTCGCCCGCGATGAGCGTGTACATTCCGCCGCGTCCGGGCGCGACGATCAACGGCTGGATGACTCCGTGCTCGCGGATCGACTCGGCCAGATCTTCGAGTTCATTTTCTCTGAAATTCTGGCGCGGCTGGCGCGGGTTGCGCTGGATCAGATCAATGGATATTTGCGCCACGCCGCCTTCAGCGCCCGACGATGTTGTAAATGAACCGCCGGGGATGAGTGCGTCGAGTCCTTTTCCGAGACCGGAATGTTTGGGCATAAATTCTCCTGTCATTCGAGTAGGGGCACAGTGCCGCTGTGCTCCTACATGTTATTAATTATGAACCCTAACTCCATCGCCTTTGAGCAATTCCCTGGCGAGACTTTCATACGCTTGCGCGCCAACGGACGAAGGCGCATAGGCCGAGATGGGAAGTCCGTATGAGGGCGCTTCGGCGAGGCGGATACTGCGCGGGATGATCGCTTTGAAAACCTGGTTCGGAAAATGACGATTGACTTCGGTCACGACATCGGTCGAAAGATTCGTACGGGGGTCGAACATTGTTAGAACGACACCGCGCACTTTCAGGTCGGGGAAAAGGGCCGAGCGCACGCGTTGAATGGTTTGCGTGAGCTGGCCGAGTCCCTCCAGCGCGAGGTATTCACATTGCACTGGCACGATCACGCCATCGCGCGCTGCGACCAGCCCATTAACTGTGAGCAGTCCAAGCGAGGGCGGACAATCTACCAAAATATAATCGTAGCGATCAATCAACGGTTCAAGCGCGCGCTTGAGGAGTGTCTCGCGCGCCAGTTCATCCACGAGTTCAATCTCTGCACCGGCCAATGATGGAGATGATGGCAGAAGTGCGAGCTTGAGTTTTTCATTCAACAAAATGAAAGGAGTTGCCGCCCCACCCAACAAAGTTTCATACGTGCCACCCGCAACTGTTGACTTGTCTACGCCGAGGCAGGAGGTTGCATTGGCCTGCGGATCAAGATCAACGACCAGCACACGCTGTCTGGCGCTGGCAAGATACGAACCGAGATTAATAGTGGTCGTCGTTTTTCCCACGCCGCCTTTTTGATTCACGAATGTATAAATGCGAGCCACTAGAAAACCTCCATGAGGCACTCCTCGATTTCCTTTTGTGTCGGGATTCCGCCCAGGCCCACACGTGCCACCGAACGCGCCGCAAGTTGCGTGGCAAAGCGCGCGGCTTCCCATGGATCGCGCGTGGTGAACAGGCGGATAAAAAAAGCGGCGGCGAAAATATCACCCGCGCCGGTCGCATCCAACTCGGGAAGTTGGGGGGCGCGGAAACGGCGGCGGTCGCCGTTCCAGAAAAGCACCGAACCCGCGTCGCCGTCAGTGACGGCCAGCACACGCGTTTGGTGCGCCATCGCTTCGATCAAATCCTCGTCGCCGCCGACATCTTCTCGGCTGATGACGGCCGCTCCGGCACGCGGTAAAAAATTTTCTGCAGATTCCCATTTGCAGGGAGAGACATGCCCATTGCCGTTCCAGGTGCGCATCCAACCTTGTGGCGTGATACCAAGCAAAGACGGAGAGAATTGTCCCGGCAATTCATTGGGCAATTCCTGAGCAACCGGACCGAGATGAATGATGGGCGCCTTCCGCCAAACCTCCGGCACATTTTCAAACGGAATCATAGCTGCCTGATGTTGAAGGGTTTGTTTGCGTTCACCGCCGATATAAATATTTTCGAAAGTTGTCGTGTGTTCGGATGGAGTGGAAACCACTGTAATCCCCGCCAGTGCGCTGAGTGAAGTCTTCCTGCTGGCGGAGGTGACAATCCCCACCCGCAAGCCAAGCGCACGTGCTGTCAACGCGGAAAAAGCTGCGGTGCCTCCAAGACGCGGCCCACCGGATATTACATCCTCGGTCACATGGCCGATGACGAGATAATCCACAGATTCAAGCACAGCGAGTTCGGGCATGGATAGATTATACCGTGAGAAAATCGAGCTTTCTCCTGGCTCTCTGTGGCTTTCCGCGATTTGTACGCGGATCAGACGAATTTCACGGAGTCTCACGGAAAAACCATTAAACGGGACCTTCACTTTGTCCGCGGATATACGTGAATTTATAAGTCAAATTTGAGAAGATGAGCGAAAATCCGTCCTGAGCATGTCGAAGGATTCGCGGACCGTTCTTGATTGAGCGAAAGTCCTAATTAAAAATCCTTTTTTTTCTGTGTCCATCTGTGAAATCCGTGTCCAATATGTTTTCATCACGTCGATTCCCCATGGCACTTTCTTCTTTCGTCTTTTGCATAAAAAAAGAAGAAGGACGAAAGACCGCGTTACCACG
>JAKBYW010000286.1:0-3974 GCA_021840275.1 Chloroflexota bacterium
CAGTGGTGTTGGGCATTCCAGATGAAGCGTTCGAAGGGCCGCTGAAAGAATATAAGGCGAAAAAAGGTTATAAGCTCGATACAGAAATGACCGCCGATGATTGGAAGACGATGGTCGCTGTTTTCCAGCAAGCGGTTAAAAAGCATAAAGGCTTTGACTTCCCGCAAGATCCGTTCAAACAGCTGGAACTCGCTACAGAAGCAGTGTTTAAGTCCTGGAACGGGAAACGCGCCATTGATTATCGCAACCACGAAGGGATTTCTCACGATCTGGGCACAGCAGTCAATATTGTGACGATGGTCTTCGGCAACATGGGCGATGATTCCGGAACGGGCGTGGCATTTACGCGCGATCCATCGACTGGCGACAGAAAGATGTTGGGTGATTATCTGCTCAATGCTCAGGGTGAAGATGTTGTGGCAGGTATTCGCAACACGGAACCAATCGAAAACTTGAAAAACTATATGCCTCAGGCCTACGCCGAGTTCATGGGGATCACGTCTAAACTGGAAAAACACTACAAGGATATTCAGGACGTTGAGTTCACGATCGAGCGCGGTAAGCTTTGGATGCTCCAGACGCGTAACGGTAAACGAACGGCCAAAGCGGCTGTCAGGATCGCGGTGGATATGGCGAACGAAGGCTTGATCTCTCGTGAAGATGCGATCCAACGCGTTCGGCCGGAAGATGTGGACACACTCCTGCATCCGCAATTTGACGAGGCTGCTCTGAAGAAAGCTGAGAAATATGCCAAAGGCGTGAACGCTTCGCCGGGTGCGGCGGTGGGTCAGGTTTATTTTGATGCGGATACTGCCGAGAAGATGGCAAAGGAAAATAAACAGGATGTGATCATGGTCCGTCCGTTCACCAAGCCGGATGATGTGCACGGTATGATCGCAGCCAAAGGTGTGCTGACCAGCGAAGGCGGCGCAACTTCGCACGCCGCAGTTGTGGCGCGACAGTTCGGCATCCCGTGTGTGGTGGGGGCGTCGGCAATCAAGATCGATCTTGAAAGACGCCTGATGTCGGTGGAAGACAAGATTATCAAAGAAGGCGAGTGGATTTCTGTTGATGGCACAACTGGCAATGTCTTTGTTGGCAAAATCCCCACCGTTGAGCCAAGCATTGAAGAACAGACCGATCTGCTGACATTACTCAAATGGGCCGACGAAATCTGTGCCCGTGATGGTATGCGCGCCGCGCCGAAAGGCTGGCCGACGCGTGGTTTGCAGGTTTGGGCCAACGCGGATTATCCCAAGGATGCGCGTCGCGCCCGTTCGTACGGCGCGGTCGGCATCGGACTCTGCCGTACGGAGCACATGTTCTTCGAACCGGAACGACTGCCTATCGTCCAAAGAATGATCCTGGCCGAATCCAGCGCGGAGCGCACGCAGGCTCTCGATTTGCTGCTGCCATATCAGCGCAAGGATTTCGATGGTCTGTTCGAAGCGATGGATGGTCATCCGGTTATCATCCGCTTGATCGACCCGCCACTGCATGAGTTCATGCCATCGGAAGAAGCATTGCTCGAAGAAGTCATCACGATGCGCGTCAAAGGTGAAACAACCGGACTTGCCGAAAAAGAGCATTTACTCAATGCGGTGAAAGGCATGCACGAGTCCAACCCGATGATGGGGTTGCGCGGTGTGCGCTTGAGCATCGCCATGCCGGAGATCGTCGAGATGCAGGTGCGCGCCATCTTCGAAGCCGCAGCGGATTGCACGCTGCGCGGCATCGTGGTCAAACCTGAAGTGATGATCCCGCTGACGGGTACGGTCAAGGAATTGGAGTGGATCCAGCCGCGACTGATCCGTATCGCGTCAGCGGTGATGGCTGAAAAAAATGTCAAGTTTGACTATAAGTTTGGGACGATGATCGAAATTCCGCGTGCGGCTGTGACCGCCGCAGAAATCGCCCAGCACGCTGAGTTCTTCTCTTTCGGAACGAATGACCTGACCCAGATGACCTTCGGTTATTCGCGTGATGATGCCGAGCGTAACTTCCTCGTCACGTATGTGGCCGAGGGTATCCTGCCCAAGAATCCGTTCCAGACAATTGACCGAGATGGCGTTGGACGCCTCATGAAACTGGCTGTGGAAGATGGCCGCTCGACTCGCGCTACGCTGGAAGTGGGCATCTGCGGCGAACACGGCGGCGATCCTGAATCCATTGAGTGGTGCCACATGATCGGCAATAACTATGTTTCCTGCTCACCGTTCCGTGTACCGATTGCGCGCCTTGCGGCGGCGCATGTGGCGCTGAAATATAGCGCCAAACCCGTTGCGAAGAAACCTGCGGCGAAGACAAAAGCGAAAAAGGTTGTGAAAACTGCCAAGCCGAAAGCGAAAGCAGCAAAGGCTGTAAAGTCAAAAGCGAGCAAGAAAAAGTAATTCAGAAGTTCCCGTCAAATCGACGGGAACTTTAATTTTCGATCTGTGGCATCTGTGGATTATCCTAGTTCGTCCAACAATGTCACAATGTTTTTGCCCAACGCGTCATTGTCGTATCCGCCTTCCATCACCACCAGCGACGGAAGATTGAGCGCTGCGATTCTTTTCCCAATCTCGCGGATTCCTTCGCGTGTGATCTTGAATTTGCCTAGCAGGTCGCCTTCGTAAATATCCATGCCTGCCGAGATGACGATAGACGATGGACTGTAGACCGTGATCAGTTTGAGGGCTTCATTAAGAGTCTCTAAATATTCTGCGTCATCAGTCCCGGCGGGGAGCGGAAAATTGCGATGAAAGCCAAGTCCCGCGCCTGCGCCGGTTTCATCAGCGAAACCGATAAAATGTGGATATTCAAAATCGGGATCGCCGTGAATCGAGATGGTCAGCACATCGTTGCGATCGTAAAAAATATCCTGAGTGCCATTGCCAGCGTGATAATCAATATCGAGCACGGCAACCTTTCCTTTCGCAGAAAGATAATTGGCTGCGACGGCTGCGTTGTTGATGAAACAATAACCCGCGCCATAATCTTTTCCGGCGTGATGTCCGGGTGGGCGGCATAATGCAAAAGCAGGTTGTGGACGGTCGACCGTGGACGGTAAACGAAGAATATCCTGCGCGGCAGACAGGGCGCAGTTCGCAGAAGATAGCGCGGCCTGATACGTGCCACCGACAATGACGGCGCTTAAGTCCATGATGTAATATCCGGCGCGGCCAAGCAAAGATTTTGGTACACGAGATTGGCGTCGCAGTGCAAACGTGGCTGGCAGGAATACAGAGTTGTCAGTTGTGGATACGACTTCTGGGTCGGTTGCCCGCCACTCGTCCCAGCATGAGGCGAGGAAATGGATATAATCCGCGTCATGGACTGCGAGAATCGGGTCGAGTCCAAAATCGTCAGGCTCGATCGTTTCCGCCCAGTTTATCGAGCGCAACGCGTTTAGAATTTTATCCATGCGGTCGGGGTTTTCGAGATAAGGCACACGCTGGCCGCCGTCGAAGACTTCAAAGGGCGGATTGTGCTGGCGATGATTTTCAGAATAGAAAATTTTCATAAGTCTCCGTAAGTTTTTGCGTTCTCATTGTATCAAGACATGCAGAGGTACCATGAACACATTAGAAACCATTCATCAAAGACATTCAGTAGGGAAGGTAAAGCAGGAACCAATCTCGCGCGAGTTGATCGAAAAATTGCTCGACGCGGCCGTGCAGGCACCGAACCATTACAAAGTCAGACCGTGGCGTTTCATCGTGCTGACCGGAAACGGGCGCAACAAATTAGGCGACGTGATGGCCGCTTCGCAGCGCGACCGTCAGCCGGATCTTCCGCCCGAAGCCCTTGACAAAACCCGGAGCTTGCCCCTGCGTGCGCCGTTGGTGATCGCGGTTGGCGTGGACAAACCGTCTGAATCGAAGGTACTGGAAACCGAAAATATTTCCGCGGCATCGGCGGCCTGTCAGAATATTTTACTGGCCGCGCAAGCGGAGGGCTTGGGCGCGCAATGGCGCACCGGCGAATGGGCG